>NZ_LWER01000210.1:0-3720 GCF_001634775.1 Sulfitobacter sp. HI0027 | reverse complement strand
CGATCTGGCTGCAATGAAGGAACTGGTTTCAAAAAAGTGGTGACGCCTGCCGTGAAGCGCGAGGCGGTCGCGCATCTGAAGGCCCTTCTCGGGCTATCGGAACGGCGGGCGTGCCGGATTGCCGGGGCGGACCGCAAGATGGTCCGCTACCAGGCTAAGCGTGCGCCGGACACGGTTCTACGCGGTCGGTTGCGGGATCTGGCCAATGAGCGTCGACGGTTCGGTTATCGGCGGCTCTTCGTGCTGCTGCGCCGCGAGGGCGAGCCCTCGGGGATCAACCGGATCTATCGGCTTTACCGCGAGGAAGGGCTGGCGGTGCGCAAGCGAAAGGCCCGACGCAAGGCTGTCGGGACACGGGTGCCAATCTTGGTCGAAGCACGGCCGAACGCACGTTGGTCATTGGATTTCGTCCACGACCAATTCGCCAGCGGCCAGCGCTTCCGGGTGCTCAACGTGGTCGACGATGTCACCCGGGAGTGCTTAGCGGCAATCCCGGATACCTCGATTTCGGGACGGCGTGTGGTACGCGAGCTGACGGCATTGATCGAGCGGCGCGGAAAGCCTGGCATGATTGTCAGCGATAATGGGACCGAACTAACCAGTAACGCGATCCTGCGCTGGTGTTCCGAGCATCGGATCGAATGGCACTACATCGCGCCGGGCAAGCCCATGCAGAACGGCTTCGTCGAAAGCTTTAACGGGCGGATGCGCGACGAGCTACTTAACGAGACCATGTTCCGCAACCTGGCACATGCCCGCGTCGTGATCCCCGCATGGGCCACCGACTACAACACCGAACGCCCGCATTCGGCCTTGAATTACCAGACCCCGGCCGACTACGCGCGGACCCTAACCACCGCAATCGCCCGCCCCGATACGCGAGATGAAAGCTCCGCGTGTCGGGCGATTGCTCAACCTGCGCCAATCGGCGTAAACATCAATCGGGCTCAAGTCACAGCTGGATGAGAGTTCCGTGGCAGGTCAACCGCCCTCAAATCGAAGTTCTGTCTGCTGCCGATGGTGAACGCCGCCGGCATTGGTCGGATGATGACAAACTGCGCATTGTGGAAGAAAGCTTTATTGGCCACCGTCAGGTGACAGCCACGGCGCGGCGACACGGCATTTGCCGGTCGCTTTTGACGACTTGGCGGCGGCAGTATCGAAACGGTGAGCTTGGGTCTTCTGGCTCTGTATCGTTCGCGCCGGTGACTGTGCCGAAGGAAGTTTCCGCGTCGCAGGCAAATCCGATCGATGCCATTCCATCTCCGGACTGTCGGGTTGAGGTAGCCCTTCCGAATGGGCGTCGACTCATCGTGCCGATCGGCGTGGAGTCCGAAGCGCTTGCTCGGATTCTGGCAGTGGTGGATCGGCAATGATCGCGTTTCCGGCGGGCGTGAAGGTGTGGATCGCAGGCGGCGTCACCGATATGCGGCGGGGCATGAACACGCTGGCGCTACAGGTGCAAGAAGGGCTCGGCCGCGATCCCCATGCGGGTGAGATATTTTGCTTCCGAGGTCGTAAGGGCGACCTCGTCAAGATCCTGTGGCATGATGGCGTGGGCATGTCGCTTTATCTAAAGCGCCTGGAGGCAGGCAAGTTCATCTGGCCCGTGAGCCGGTCGGGCGAAGCGGTGCAGATATCGGCGGCGCAGTTAGGCTATCTTCTGGAGGGCATCGACTGGCGCAATCCTCGCTGGACACAACGCCCTGCAAAGGCTGGTTAATTCAGGCCAGAAAGCCTGTTTTTATTGGTGTTCCGCGGCCCCGGCTGGTAAATATCGGTCATGTCTAATGCCGCCTCTGAACTCGCCAAATTACGCGCTGCCCTGGCCGCCGCAGAGGCCCGTGCAGATGTTGCGGAAAGCGAGCTGGCGCAGGCCCGCGCGGTTGTCTCCTGCTCCGAGGCGATGATCCAAGAGCTCAAGCTCGAGATCGCCAAACTGCGCCGTGACAAATACGGTATCTCGTCAGAACGACGCGCTCGGCTGATCGATCAACTGGAACTGCAGCTTGAAGAGATGGAAGCGGCGGCCACCGAGGATGCCTTAGCCGCAGATCAAGCAAGCGAGAAAGCCAGCACGCTGCGCGCCTTCACGCGCCGCCATCCCGTGCGCAAGCCGTTCCCCGATCACCCGTTGCCCGGCAGTCGCTGCTTGCAGCGATGAGAGGGAGCCGCGCGAGCGGGTTGTTGTTGAGGCACCGGCCGCCTGCACTTGCTGTGGCTCGGACCGGATCGTGAAGATGGGCGAGGACATCACCGAGACGCTGGAGGTAATCCCACGTCAGTGGAAGGTGATCCAGACTGTGCGCGAGAAGTTCACTTGCCGGGCCTGCGAGAAGATTAGCCAGCCGCCGGCGCCGTTCCATGCGATTCCGCGCGGATGGGCCGGACCCAGCTTGATCGCAATGCTGATCTTCGAAAAATACGGACAGCACCAGCCGTTGAACCGGCAGGCAGAGCGCTTTGCGCGTGAAGGCGTTGATCTGAGCCTCTCCACGCTGGCAGACTTGGTCGGGCACGCGACTGTCGCCTTGCAGCCGATCCATGCCCTGATCGAAAGCCATGTGCGTGCCGCTCACCGCCTACATGGCGATGATACCACCGTGCCGCTTCTGGCGCGGGGCGGTGCAAAAAAGGCCCGGCTCTGGACCTACGTGCGTGATGATCGGCCATGGAATGGTGGCGCCCCACCAGCGGCGTTCTTCCGCTTCTCTCGAGATCGCGGCGCAACCAATCCCAATCAGCATCTGGCCGGATGGCAAGGTGTGCTGCAAGCGGACGCCTATGGTGGATACAACGATCTCTATCGCGAAGACCGCGACGAGGGGCCCGTGACCAGTGCGTTGTGTTGGTCACATGCCCGCCGGAAGTTCTTCGAACTGGCCGACATTGCGGGCAACGTCCGCAAGGGCAAACCCGCCCATCAGATCTCGCCGGTCGCACTGGAAGCGGTGAAACGGATCGATGCCATCTTCGACATCGAGCGCGAGATCAATGGGCTGGATGCTGATGCCCGGCTCGTCGCCCGCCAGAACCTGTCCCGTCCCCTGGTGAACGGCCTCCACGACTGGCTGCAGGACGAGCGCGCGAAACTGTCCAGACACAACAAGGTGGCCAAGGCGATCAACTACATGTTTGAGAAGCGTGGCCGTTGGCAGGCCTTCACGGCATTCCTCGATGACGGGCATATCTGTCTGACGAATAATGCGGCCGAACGCGCTTTACGTGGCGTGGCACTGGGCAGAAAGTCGTGGCTCTTCGCAGGCTCAGAGCGCGGCGGTGAACGGGCTGCCGCCATGTATACCCTTATCGTCACCGCCAAAATGAATGACATCGATCCGCAGGCCTGGCTCGCCGATGTTCTCGCCCGGCTGCCCGACTTGCCCGTCTCGCGCGTGCATGAACTTCTGCCTTGGAACTGGAAAGCTCTATCCCTTCCACAAGCAGCCTAACCATGCAGCTGAACAAGGTGTATTCCGTCAAGACAATCGACCGCGTCGCTGTCGAACTGGGCGAAACCGTCAATAAGATCTTTGATCTCGCCACCGGTATGGAAACCGAAGATGGTATAATCTGGGTCTACGGTCCCAGCGACGACGGTGTCATCGCATTCACTCCAATCGGGATCGAAAACCTGCAAGAGCTCATCGAAATGGACCGTGATCGCGAGCGATGACCCTGCNTGTGGCCTACGCCGGATGCTTACGCAAGAGCGACCCG
>NZ_LWER01000209.1:0-2976 GCF_001634775.1 Sulfitobacter sp. HI0027 | reverse complement strand
GTGGAACACACCGTCGGGTAGTCGGCCTTCGTGCTGGAAGCTACCCGCCGAACGATATCATGGTTGAAGTGATCTCGGTTGAACCGCTGTTCTGCACTGCGGGAAAACCCGTCGATCAGCACCACACTAAGGCGGAGACCTGCGGTCTCGATACACAGATCATAATTCGTGGTGAACAGTTTCACCCTTGGCTTTTCTGGTGATCGGCGGGCGAACTTCTTTAAGAACGCGCAGGGGAGTGTCATGAACTTTGTGTATCTGGCCTGGCCCATGCGGGTTTTAGATACAGTCACGCATTGAAGCGATCCTCGAACATTATGGCGAAATGATTGCGGGCCGCAAACCATTCTCGAACATTCCGGCCGCCTTTCTCAAAGTTGCGGATCGCCAAGTAGATCAGCTTCGTTGCAGCGTCTTCGGTCGGGAACGATCCCCGCGTCTTGATCGATTTGCGGATTACACGGTTCAAGCTTTCAATCATTGCCCGGCAGGCGCATGCAAAGCATGCTGCCGAGAGGGGGCGTTGGTGGTGTAGATGATCTTCCGGATGGCAGGATCAAAAGCAAAGAACGGGATCACTTCCTGCCAAGCTCTGCGCCAGGCCGGTGCGATGGAGGCATATTTCCCGGCCCATTTTTCCTTGAAGGCATCCAACTCCAAGCCAGCTTGATCGGCTGTAGGGGCGCTGTAAATCCGCCGCAGATCGGCTGCCACCTCCTTGCGATCTTTCCAAGCACAGAAGTTCAGCGAATGGCGCACGAGATGAACAATGCACGTTTGCACGGCCGTGTCCGGAAAGGCTGCTGTGATGGCATCCGTTGCCCGGCAGTCGAAACGCAGTTTCGATGAGAGGGAGGGAAGCCCTTGAGACCATCTACGACCGCAATCAGGATGTCTTGCAGCCCACGGTTCTTCAGCTCTGTCATCACCGAGAGCCAAAATTTGGCGCCCTCGTTGTCAGCGATCCAAAGACCGAGAACCTCGCGCACGCCATCCCTGCTGACGCCGAGGGCCACGTAGACGGCTTTGTTCTTGACCATGCGGCTATCCACTGCCCGGCAGGGCATTGCGAAGCAATGTCCCGAGAGGGGCGTCGCGGATCTTGACCCGTAGAGCGTCAAAAATGACGATGGGATACATCCGGTCCAGCGCCCGGGACTGCCATTCCCGAACCTCATCCAGCACCGCATCGGTCACGCGGCTGATCAAGTCTGGCGAAACTTGCAGGCCATAGACGTCCTCAAGATGAGCACGGATGTCGCGGACGGTCAGACCGGCGGCGTAAAGCCCGATAATCTTGTCATCCATCCCATCAATGCGGGTCTGCCCCTTCTTCACCAGTTCAGGCTCGAAGCTGCCGTCTACTACCCGGCAGGCGATTGCAAAGCAATCTGCCGAGAGGGCCGGTCCCGCGGCACAGCGATAGGCAGTTCGCAGTCTTGCCCCTTCAATCTCTTGGCAGATGAGCCGTTGCGACGGTTGGCCTGATCAGGCGGGGCATCCTTGCCGTCTTCATAGCCCAGATGTGCCGTCAGCTCAGCACCGAGCATCCGCTCCATCAGCTTGATCTTGAGCTCTTTCATTAGCCCGGCTGACCTGCCACGGAACTCTCATCCAGCTGTGACTTGAGCCCGATTGATGTTTACGCCGATTGGCGCAGGTTGAGCAATCGCCCGACACGCGGAGCTTTCATCTCGCGTATCGGGGCGGGCGATTGCGGTGGTCAGGGTCCGCGCGTAGTCGGCCGGGGTCTGGTAATTCAAGGCCGAATGCGGGCGTTCGGTGTTGTAGCCGGTGGCCCATGCGGGGATCACGACGCGGGCATGTGCCAGGTTGCGGAACATGGTCTCGTTAAGTAGCTCGTCGCGCATCCGCCCGTTAAAGCTTTCGACGAAGCCGTTCTGCATGGGCTTGCCCGGCGCGATGTAGTGCCATTCGATCCGATGCTCGGAACACCAGCGCAGGATCGCGTTACTGGTTAGTTCGGTCCCATTATCGCTGACAATCATGCCAGGCTTTCCGCGCCGCTCGATCAATGCCGTCAGCTCGCGTGCCACACGCCGTCCCGAAATCGAGGTATCCGGGATTGCCGCTAAGCACTCCCGGGTGACATCGTCGACCACGTTGAGCACCCGGAAGCGCTGGCCGCTGGCGAATTGGTCGTGGACGAAATCCAATGACCAACGTGCGTTCGGCCGTGCTTCGACCAAGATTGGCACCCGTGTCCCGACAGCCTTGCGTCGGGCCTTTCGCTTGCGCACCGCCAGCCCTTCCTCGCGGCGCAGCAGCACGAAGAGCCGCCGATAACCGAACCGTCGACGCTCATTGGCCAGATCCCGCAACCGACCGCGTAGAACCGTGTCCGGCGCACGCTTAGCCTGGTAGCGGACCATCTTGCGGTCCGCCCCGGCAATCCGGCACGCCCGCCGTTCCGATAGCCCGAGAAGGGCCTTCAGATGCGCGACCGCCTCGCGCTTCACGGCAGGCGTCACCACTTTTTTGAAACCAGTTCCTTCATTGCAGCCAGATCGAGCATCTGCTCGGCCAGCAGCTTCTTCAGCTTGGCGTTCTCATCCTCAAGCGTCTTCAGCCGCTTGGCCTCAGACACCGTCATGCCGCCGAATTTGGCCTTCCAGTTATAAAAGGTGCCTTCCGACATGCCGTGCTTGCGGCACAAGTCCGCGCATTTTGCGCCTGCTTCGTGCTCGCCAAGGATGCCGATGATCTGTTCGTCCGTGAATCTCGTTCGCTTCATTGTCCGTCCTCAAGTTGGGCCGGACTCTAATCGACGGTGGAGGAAAAATCCCGTGGCAGGTCACGGCATCGCCAAGCAGGTCTTCAGGCCGCTCGCAGCCCTTCAGTAGTTCGTCCAGCAGTTCCTTGGATATGGTCATCGTCCTTGCTCCTCTCAGGAAGCATGGACCAGTTCGCAGTTACACAAAAGATCGGACACTCTCGTTTTAATTCAATTATCGC
>NZ_LWER01000208.1:0-54663 GCF_001634775.1 Sulfitobacter sp. HI0027 | reverse complement strand
CATGCTCGACGGTCCCGGTGGCGCCGGGTCCGGCGGCGGTGGTGGTGGCGGCGGCTACGGTGGTGGCGGCAATGACTACGGCGGCGGCTATGACAGCGGCCCGTCCTCCTCGGGCGGCGGCAGCGGTGGTGGCGGCGGCGGCGGCGGCGGCAGCCGTGATCTCGATGACGAGATCCCGTTCTAAACCCTATGCGATTTCGGGCGGGGCGCCGTTGCGCCCTGCCCTCCCTCTGCGACCGCGGCCGTGACAGGTCTTTAACCGCGCCGGATTAGACCTCTCCCCATCGCGATACCCGCCGGGCATTCATCAGTTCGGCAACCGGATCAGAGGCGCTCCACGCGGGCGCCATGTCAAGACGTTCAGACATGCAGGGTGACGCCTGTCTCAAACATCCGACTTGGCGGCGCCGCCCCTTTTATTCGGCACCACAACACCTTAAAGAACAGAGTTCAACCGCCGGGCCCAGCCCGCCGCGGGTCACTGGCGCGCGCTTAGCGCGTCGCGCAGCAGGGCCAGCACATCGGCATTGTCGACCTCGGCCCCCGCAAAGGCTTGCCCGATGCCGCGCGCCAAAACGAAACGCAACCGGCCATCGACAACCTTTTTGTCCTGCCCCATCAGGCGCAGCAACTCTTCGGCCTCTGGCAGGTCGCCGGGAATGTCGCGCAGGTCGGTCTTCATGCCCATCTGCGCCAGATGGGCGCGCAGGCGGCTGGGGTCTTCTTGCGGGCATAGGCCCTGCCGCGCGGAAAGCTCAAAGGCCAGCGCACAGCCGATCGCCACCCCTTCGCCATGCAGCAGACGGTCGGAATAGCCCGTCGCCGCCTCAAGCGCATGGCCGAAAGTATGGCCGAGGTTGAGCAATGCGCGGTCGCCCTGCTCGGTCTCGTCGCGTTCCACGATATCGGCCTTCATCAGGACCGAACGGCGCACCGCCTCGATCCGAGCTTCCATATCGCCTGCCGCTAGGGCTGGCCCCTGCGCCTCTAGCCAATCAAAGAAATCCGCATCGCCCAGCAGCCCGTATTTCACGACCTCGCCATACCCGGCGAGGAAATCGCGGGGCGACATGGTCCCCAGCACTTCGGTATCGGCGAGCACGAGGCTGGGTTGATGGAATGCCCCGATCAGGTTCTTGCCTTGGCTTGCGTTGATCCCGGTCTTGCCACCCACCGAACTGTCGACCTGCGCCAGAAGCGATGTGGGGATCTGCACAAAACGCACCCCGCGCCGCAGCACGGCGGCGGCAAAGCCCACCAGATCGCCGATCACCCCGCCGCCAAAGGCCACGACGATATCGCCGCGCTCCACCTGTTCGTCGAGCAGCCAGTCGACCGAGCGCTGCAGATTGGCCCAGTCCTTGGTCCCCTCTCCGGGCGTAAGTTCCAGCGCCGACATCGCGATGCCCTCGGCGGCCAACCCGTCCCGCAGCGTTTGCAAATGCAACGCGGCCACGCGGCTTTCGGTGATGACGGCCACCCGCTTGCGGCGCAGCAGCGGCGCGATCAGCGCGCCCGCATCGGCCAGCAACCCCGGCCCGATGATTACATCATATTCCCGCCCCGGCAGGGCCACGGATACCGTCTCACGCATCCAATCTCTCCAAAACATCCGGCCTTGTCAGCAGCTTGTCG
The DNA here is from genome assembly GCF_001634775.1 of Sulfitobacter sp. HI0027. Lineage (NCBI taxonomy): Bacteria > Pseudomonadati > Pseudomonadota > Alphaproteobacteria > Rhodobacterales > Roseobacteraceae > Sulfitobacter > Sulfitobacter sp. HI0027. The sequence continues at coordinate 53,028 of NZ_LWER01000208.1, read as the reverse complement.
ATCACCCGATTGGCCATGGCGTCAATCGACAGGCGCGGATCACAGCGCACCGACAGATCCGCCAGCCGGTAAAGCGGCACCCGGTCGCGGTAGAGCGCGGTCAGCGTGGCCTTGGGATCAGCCGTGCGCAGCAGCGGACGGCTGTCCTTATAGCGCACCCGGTTCCACAGCAGATCAAGATCCGCATCCAGCCAGAGCGCCACACCGTAAGCCGCGATATTGTCGCGATTTACCTCGGCCAGAAACGCCCCGCCGCCGGTGGACAGGATGCAACGTTCCTCTGCCAGCAGCCGGGCGATGACCTCTGTCTCGCGTTTGCGAAAGAACGGTTCTCCGTCGCGGGTAAAGATTTCGGGCACGCTCAGATTGGCCGCCGCCTCAATCTCGGCATCGCTGTCCAGAAAGGGCGCGCCCAGCTTGGCCGAGACTGCACGCCCCACCGCCGTCTTGCCCGCCCCCATCATGCCAACCAGCGCCACCGTCTTGTTCAGACGGTAACGGGGCGGCATTTCTTCGCCATCGGTTATGCTGTGCTTAATTCCGCTCATTTTTCTCTGAATGACGTGATCTTGCCGGAAAGGCCATATATAGTTTGGCAAAATAGCAGAATTCCGGGCAGGCATTAATCATGGGTAAACTTTTTAAGCTTTTGATATTTCTATTGATTGTCGGCTTCATCGGGCTGGTGGGCTATGCCTACGTCGGGCCCTTCTTTGGCGTGGACTTTTCGCCCGAACAGATTGAGACACGCCAGCCCGTCACGCTGACAGCGGATTGAGCGGGGTGGCAAACGCGCTGTCAAAACGCGGTTTGGCCCTTTGCGCTGCGTTGATCTGCTCGGTCAGTGCCAGCGCCCTGCTGGCCGAATCCGACGAAGACCGCAATCTGGGCCGCGATTCGCGCAAAACCTCTGAGGGCCGGGAACAGGAAAAGCCCCCCGCCGCCAATGACCAACCGCTTTCGGTGATCGACTGGCTCGGGGCGCAATCGCCGCCCGAAAACCGCCCCAAACGCCCGCCCAATCCGGGCCGGGTGGCGGAACCGCCTGTCGCCAACAACGCTTTGCCCCCCGAGGTGCAGGTCACCCCACTGGGCGATGGCGCGCCGCGCCGCATCGGGCTGGTGCCCGGTTCGGTCACCGGGCTGCGTGGGGACATCTGGATGGGCAGCGATACGACCGCCCTGATCGAGCGTATTCGCAACCTGCCCGACCTGCATTTGCCCGCCGCGCAGGCTCTGCTCTATACCGTGCTTCTGGCAGAGGCGCAGGCCCCGCAGGGCGAGGCGCGCAATGGCGATCTATTGGCGCTGGCACGGGGCGAAAAACTCATGGAGCTGGGCGCGCTCGATCCGGCGCTGTCACTGATCGAACAGGCCGGGGTGACCACCTCGACCGCGCATTTCGACCTGTGGATGCAGCTTTCCTTGCTCACCGGGACCGAACACCGCGTCTGCGAGCGGCTGATGAAATCTCCGCATCTGACCCGCGACTATGGCACACGGATTTTCTGCAACGCCCGCGCGGGCAATTGGGAAAACGCGGCTCTGACCTTTGGCTCGGCGCAGGCGCTCGGCCTGTTGCCAGAGGCGCAGCTTGAACTCTTTGACCGTTTCCTCAACCCGGATTTCTACGAAGGGGCTGAGCCGCTGCGCGTGCCGCGCCAGATGGACCCGATGACCTTTCGCCTGTTTGAGACCATTGGTGAGCCGCTGCCCTCCAACATTCTGCCGCGCCCCTATGCGGTGGCCGATCTGCGCGACATCGCCGGATGGAAAGCCCAGCTTGAGGCCGCCGAGCGTCTGACCCGCGCGGGCGCCCTGCCCGACAACCTGCTGCTGGGGCTGTACACAGACCGCCAGCCCGCCGCATCGGGGGGCGTCTGGGACCGTGTCGCGGCGCTGCAACGCTTTGAGACAGCCCTGCGCACCAGCAGCGCAGAGGCGGTGGCCAAGACCCTGCCGCCAGCATGGGAAGCGATGCGCGAGGCCTCTCTCGAAGTGGCCTTTGCCACGCTCTTTGCCGAACCCCTCTCGACCATGCCGCTTGCGGGCCATGCTGCGCGACTGGCGCGGGATGTGGCGCTGCTGTCGCCCAATTACGAGGCCGCCTCGACGCGGGTGATCGGCAAGTCCCCCGAAGACGAATTGCTGCGCGCCGTGGCGGTTGGCGATGCCCCCGAAGGCCCCGCCCCGGATGCGCCCTTGGCCGCTGCTGTTCACGATGCTTTCGCCAATCCCACCCCGCGCGCCGACCTGATGGCGCTGGCGAGGGACAAGGAATTGGGCATGGCGATTTTGCGCCTATTGTCGCTCTTGCATGACGGGGCGAGTGGTGACACATCGGCGCTCCGCGACGCCCTAGCCACCCTGCGCGCCCTCGGGTTGGAAGACACCGCCCGACGTGCCGCCCTGCAGATTGTATTGCTCCAGCAATGATGATGTCCCAGACCCCGACCTTTCATTGGATCTCCAGCTTTCTGGAGGCCGCCGCCGCCGAACAGGGTGCCGCCACCAATACGCAGTTGGCCTATGGCCGCGACCTCAAGGATTTCGATTCCTTTCTGGCGCAGCGGAACCATGATTTCCTAACCGCCAGCCGCGGCGAGGTTGAGGATTACCTTGTCTACTGCGATGCCCAAGGACTGGCTAAATCCACCCGCGCGCGGCGGCTTTCGGCAATCAAACAGCTCTACCGCTTTGCCTTTGAGGAAGGGCTGCGCGAAGACAATCCAGCGGTGCAAATCGCCGGACCGGGGCAAGACAAACGTCTGCCCAAGATCCTCTCCGAAGAAGAGGTCGACCGCCTGCTGGATGCCGCGCGCAACTCTGGCCGGGCGCTGGCAGACCAGCTGCGCAACACCTGCCTGATGGAACTGCTTTATGCCACTGGTATGCGGGTCAGCGAATTGGTCAGCCTGCCGGTCAGCGCCGCGCGCGGCGATCCGCGCCTGCTGCTGATTTCGGGCAAGGGGGGCCGCGAGCGGCTGGTGCCCCTGTCAGAGCCTGCGCGTGATGCGCTGGCCGCATGGCTGGTGGTGCGCGACAAGGCGGATGAAGCGGCCCAAGCCAAGGGCAAACCGCCCGCACGGCATCTCTTCCCGTCGCGCGGGGCAACGGGCCATCTGACGCGGCATCGGTTCTATCTGTTGATCAAGGAATTTGCCGTGACCGGGGGCGTGCCCCCTGAAAAGGTCACGCCGCACACCCTGCGGCATGCCTTTGCCACGCATCTGCTGGCCAATGGCGCGGACCTGCGCGCGATCCAGACCATGCTGGGCCACGCCGATGTCGCCACGACCGAGATCTACACCCATGTGCTAGAAGAGCGCCTGTCGGACCTCGTGCTAGAGCGTCACCCTCTGGCCAAGGACGGCACGCGCAACCCCGGTGGCAGCACGTCTTCCGACGGCCAGTAACCGCTTTGCAGCGCATCAGCATAGGCGCGCGGCAGACCGGCCTTTGTCATGTCGGCCACGGCCCCTGCCATATCATAGCTAAGCCGGTGAAACCGCACTTCGCCCCCGTCCAACACGGCCACCCGCGTTTGCTGGCCACCGTCGTGGGGCGGCATGCCGATCACCCCTGCATTGATCCAGCGCCCACGCGCCGTCTTGCGGATAAAGGGCAGACCGGAATGCCCGGCGATGATGTGATCGACGGGGCCTGTGACCTCTTCCAAGGCCTGCCACTCCTCCTCGAACACCGCCTCTGCACTCTCTGACCAGATGAACCGCGCCACATCGCACACCCCGCCGTGGATCACCCCGTAGCGCTGCCCCTGATGCTGAAACACGGCCACATCCGGCAGTGACCCCATCCACGTCTTCGCCTCCGCGTCCAACTGGCTTGCGGCATGGGCGTACCACGCGCCCGAAAGCATGTCGCAACTGCTGCCCGGCGCGAAGCCGCAGCCGCAATCCTCGGCCCCGCTGGCCAGTTGCAACTCACAATTGCCCGCCACCACGGCAGAGCCAAGCGCCCGGATCGCCGCCACGCTTTCGCTTGGTGCCCCGCAGTAGGCGACGATATCCCCGGTGCAGATCATCTGATCCCCGCCGATGCCGTGCGCGGCGGCAAAATCCGCCAGCGCTGCTACCGCCTGAAGGTTGGAATAGGGCCCGCCGAACAACAGCAGCGGCCCGTCCAGAACCCCAAGCTCTGCACAGTTGATTTTCGCCTGCATCACACCACCCTCACCCGTTGCGACCCTTGAATGACGCAGCCCCTGCGCCCATAACATTTGCAACACATAATGGATGGATTTAGACCTCATGGAAACGGGCCCCGCCCTTTTTGACACCGCATTCTGGATCAGTACCGGAATTATCCTGTTTCTCCTCGTCCTGTCGGGCTTCTTTTCGGGGTCCGAGACCGCATTGACCGCCGCCTCGCGCGGGAAGCTGCGCGCGCAGGCCGACAAAGGGGCAAGCGGGGCGATACGGGCGCTCAAAATCACCGAGGATAACGAGCGGCTGATCGGTTCGGTCCTTCTGGGCAACAACTTGGTCAACATCCTTGCCGCTTCCATGGCGACGGCGCTATTCACCCGGCTTTTCGGCGAAAGCGGCGTGGCGCTGGCGACGCTGGTGATGACACTTCTGGTGCTTGTCTTCTCAGAAGTGCTGCCCAAGACCTATGCCATCACCAATGCCGAAACGGCGGCGGCGCTGGTCTCGCGCCCGATCAGCATCGTGGTGCTTGTCTTCTCGCCGGTGGTGACGGCAGTGCGCTATTTCGTGCGCGGGGTGCTGCGGCTTTTCGGCGTTCAGATTGACCCGGACAGCAACATTCTGGCGGTCCGAGAAGAGATCGCCGGGGCCTTGCAACTGGGCCATTCCGAAGGCGTTGTCGAAAAGGAAGACCGCGACCGTATCTTGGGCGCGCTCGACCTGCGCGAACGTGCGGTGGAAGAGGTCATGCTGCACCGCTCGGGGATCGAGATGATCGATGCGGCTTCCGACCCAACCGACATTATGGAAAAATGCCTACAATCCAACCACACCCGCCTGCCCGTCTTCCGCGATGATCCGGAGAACATCATCGGCGTGATCCATGCCAAGGACCTGCTGCGGGCCATGTACAAGCTGATCGGCGGCCCCAACGGCAATGCGGCGGCGCTCAAGGGGTTCAACGTGGCCGATGTGGTGATGAAACCCTATTTCGTGCCCGAAACCTCTACCCTCGATGAGCAGATGCGCCAGTTCCTGCGCCGCCGCACGCATTTTGCGCTGGTGGTGGATGAATATGGCTCCCTGCAAGGGCTGATCACGCTCGAAGACATCCTCGAAGAGATCGTGGGCGAGATTACAGACGAATTCGACCCCGACGCAGATCACCCGCTCAAACAGTCCGAAGATGGGCATCTGATGGTCGAAGGGGCCATGACGATCCGCGATCTTAACCGGGCCACCGACTGGTCCCTCCCCGATGACGAGGCCAATACCGTGGCCGGGCTGGTGATCCACGAAGCGCAGATGATCCCCACCGTGGGGCAGGTGTTCTCTTTCCACAACTTCCGGTTCGAAGTGATGGAGCGGGACGGCAACCGCATCACGCAGTTGAAAATCCGCCCCCTCTGACCTCCGCTTAGTCCGGTGTCACCACCGCCGCGCGCACCTCTTTGCATGCGGCGGACCAAATACGCGCCCGGTCAGGGCCAAAGGGCACCTCTTCGAAAGCGCGGCGCAGGTGGTTCTCTGCCGCGTCCCGGGCCGAGGCGGCAAGGCCGGGGTCAGGGTGCTGCATCAGCCCGGCCAGCACCTCTTGCAAGGCCATCTGCACCTCAACGACCGAGGCCCCATCGCGGGCCAGCGCGCCAAAGCCATCTTCGATCAGCGCATCCGACGGGATCGGCGCGATATGCAGGTTGGGCAAGTTGATCTTGCCGCTCGGCTTCGCCTCGTCCGAATAATAAGACAGGATGCGCCCGATGCGGGTGATGACATCAATCGCCGTGCCACCGTCGTTGATCCCCGGCGACAGCGCTTTGGAGGCAACCTCTCCCAGCACCCGCAGGCCAAAGCGCGGGTCTTGGTCAAAGGTGCGCAGATCGCCCAGTTGCACGGTGTCGAAAACCTTTTGCTCAAGGCTGTCCCAGTCGTGCTCGTCGTCCTGCGGGCTGCCCTGCTGGGTGACCATGACCAAAGGCTCTCCGACAAAAACGAAATCGCCGATGCGGCGGGTAAGATAGATCGCCACCCCATGATCGCGCGCCTGCTGGTCCAGCGCCTCGGGGTAGATATGTTTGATATAGCCGCTTTCGGGAGCAAAGATCGGGCGGGCGTTTTCCGGCGTGGGGCCGGTCAAAGGGTGACCGCCCATGCAGGGCGTCTTTAGCCGCTCTTTAAACAGCGATGTGGTTACGGCTTCGATCTGGCGCGTGGTGTCGATCAGGCTGCCGAAACTTTGCAGGTGAAGCACCCAGCGGATCAGAAAGATCACGATGATCGCCAGCACCAGAACCGTGGTCAGGAACAATACGAAAGAGCGTTCGTCGACATAGATGCCCAACTCGCGCATGATGATCGCAACCAGCGCATAGACATAGGCGCCGATGAAAACGGCAAGGGTGTTCTGGGTGGTCCGGTCCTGAATGATCAGCCGATGCGCCCGCGGCGTGAATTGGGCCGAGGTAGAGCGGTAGACCGTGACCATGATGGTGATCGAAAAGATCGTAACCGCAAGCATCGCATCCGCGATGATCTGCAAAAGCCGATCCGCCGCCTCGCCCGTCAAACGTGTGGCGACCTCCTTGGGCACCAAGGGCTCAAACAGCTGCGTCATCCCGAGGGCGACAAAGGCCAACAGCCCCATGACGACCACCCGCACCCAAAGTTTACGAGAATATTCGCGGGCTTTGCGAAACAGTGTGTGCGGGATCAGGTCTTTGATGTTCATGGGGCAAGGGTAGCACGAAAAAGCGCCCTGCCAACGGTGGTTTAGCAGGAATTTGTAACCTTTGGCGGCGCTGATATCTGGCCCGTGGCAAGGTGCAAGAAAGCCCTTATCCCCGCGCGCTGCGCCCGGTAGTCTGGCGCCATGACAAAAGCCTCTCTGCCTGTGATCCTCCTCGCTGCCGGAGCCTCTTCCCGGATGCGAGGGCGCGACAAATTGATGGAAGACGTGGACGGCCAGCCCCTGTTGCGCCGTCAGACGCGGTTGGCGCAAAGCGTCGGCCCCGTGATGGTCGCCCTGCCGCCCGCGCCGCATCCGCGCTACACGGCCCTGACCGGGCTGGATATCACGCCGCTTCCCATTCCCGATGCGGCCGAGGGCATGGGCGCCAGCCTGCGCCGCGCCTTTACGGACCTGCCCCCGGACACGGCGGCGGCCATGGTGATGTTGGCCGACATGCCCGACCTTGAGCCCAGCGATCTGGCCTGCCTTGCGGCCTCGGTTGATCTAAGCAGTGAGACGTTGGTCTGGCGCGCCACGACAGAGGATGGCAGGCCGGGGCATCCGATCATCTTTGCCGCCGCGCTGTTTGACCAACTCAAGCGGCTCAGCGGCGATGATGGGGGCCGCGCGGTGGTGCACGGCGCAGGCGCGCGGGTGCAGATGGTGCCCCTGCCCGGTCAACGCGCGCGGCTTGACCTCGACACGCCCGAAGATTGGGCCGCGTGGCGAAAGCCGCAGGAATAATCCCACAAAAGAAAACGGGGCGGTCACCCGCCCCGTTTCCAAGTTGCATCGCGCCCCGCCCTTGCGGGATTATTTCACCAGCAAGCTGGCCTCGTGCTTTTTCAGCGACCGGCGGGCGGCGGTGTAGCCTTCGATGCCGTCCTGTGTCGCAAGCTCGGGGAAGAGTTCGAGGATTTCGTTGCGTTGTTCTTCGCCGATACCGGCCAGCGACATGTCACCAGGCTGGAAGCTCTCGGTCCATGTGCCATCCGACAAGATCACCTCATGGCGGTCGAACATCACGTGGATGTAGGTGGTGCCAGAGACCTCGACCACGTCGATGCCCTCCATGCCGGTCAGATGCTTCGCCGCGACCAGCACTTCACGCTCTTCGAAGTAGAGCGCTGTCTTCTCGTTAGCGACCAACACGCGGTGGTTGGGGCTGACCATCATGTCACGCTCGGGCAGTGCATTGCCAAGCGCGCCCTTGCGGATCAGCACCGGCTTGAGATGGGCCGCCTTTTCGAACTCGGCCCCCGTCATCTCACGCGCACCGACCCAGCGGATCGTTTGGATGCCGTTGTCGCGGGTGATGACCCGGTCACCGACCTCAAGCGCCTCGACACGGACCTCACCACGCGGTGTGGCGATCTTGGTGCCCGGTGTAAAACAGGGGATGACATTTTCGATCTCGACAAAGTTCAAACGCCCGGCATCGCTGCCGTCTTCGTTGAAGTAGTCGACGAAACCGTCTTCGCGGTCGTCCGATGTATAGGTGATCTCGAAGCGACCACCCTCAGGGGCCGAGCCGCGCAGATCGAGCGTGTCAAAGTCCATGCCAGCGCTGCCACCGTCGACATCATCGCCTGCGTTTACGTTGACGAAGCTGTCCTGATCGGCACCGCCGGTCATCACGTCGACCCCCGCACCACCGTCAAGCAGATCGTCGCCCTGACCGCCCTGCAGCGTGTCGTCGCCTTCGCCGCCGATCAGCGTGTCGTTCTCGCCGCCACCGTCGAGCACATCGTCGCCCGCGCCGCCGTCGAGAAGGTCGTCGTCACGGTTGCCGCGCAGAGTGTCATTACCCTCTTCGCCATAGAGCATGTCTTCGCCCTGACCGCCTGAGATGCTGTCGTCGCCCTGACCGCCTTCCAGTGTGTCATTGCCGGTGTTGCCTTCGATGATATCATCATCGATTTGACCGTCGATGAAGTCATCGCCAGACCCACCGCGCAGGAAGTCAGCATCGTCCGCGCCATAGATTTCATCATCGCCGGAGCCGCCGTCGACCGTATCCATCCCGTTGGTCGGGTTACGATCGGGAGTGAAAGGGTTGGACGGGTCCATATCATCGGGAATGTCGAGCACGTCGAGACCCAGATCAGGGTCGTTGCCCGCATAGATCGTGTCATTGCCAGCGCCGCCAAGGAGGCTGTCGTTGCCCTCACCGCCGACGATACGGTCGTCGCCGTCGCCGCCATCAACCCAATCGTCGTCGATGCCCGCATCGATCACATCATCGCCCGTGCCGCCGGTGATGGTGTCACGGTCGTCGCCGGTCGAGATGGTGTCATTGCCCGCGCCGCCATCAACAGAATCGCGGTCGTTGTCAGGGAACTCGTCTGGGTCAAAGCCCAAGGAGTCGCTGTCGCTGTCAGGATAGCCCAGATCGGGGGCGATATCATCGTTGCCGGTGGTGATCATGTCATCACCCTCGCCGCCTTCGACCACGTCAGAGCCCCAGCCAGCTTCGACGATGTCATCGCCGTCGCCTGCCAGAATGGTGTCATCACCGTCGCCCGCGCGGACATAGTCGTCATCGCTTTCGGCACCGGGCAGGATCGCGTCGTCGTTGTCGATCATGTCGCCATCGGGGTCGCCGGTATAGGCGGTGTCGATCAGATCGTCGCCAGCGGTGCCGTCAACATAACCGTCGCGGGTCGGATCGCCGTTACCCACGGTCACAGTCACGGAGCCTTCGTCGGTCAGACCGTCGGGGTCGGACACGGTGTAGGTGATCGTCGCGTCGCCGGTGAAACCGTCATCGGCAACAAAAGTGATGGTGCCATCGTCGTTGATTGTCACGGTGCCATCGTCGCTGGACGCATCTGCAACGCTCAAAGTGTCGCCGTCCACGTCGGTGTCGTTGTCCAAGACTGGGATTACGACCGCTTCGGTGCCGGTGGTGCTGGCCGTGTCGTCATTGGCCTCGGGGGCGTCGTTCACCGGGTTTACAGTGACATTCACGGTGCCGGTGTCGGTGCCGCCATTGCCGTCATCCACGGTGTAGGTGATGGTTGTTTCGCCGTTGAAATCCGCGTTTGGCGTCAGAGTGAGCGTGCCATCGTCGTTGATGATCACATCCCCGACGGGGCAGCTTGCCATGGTGATGGTCAGCGTGTCGCCATCGCTGTCGCTGTCATTGCCCAGCACGTCAACGGTGCCGGAGGTGTCTTCGTCGATCTCAAGCACATCGTCTTCGGCCACGGGCGCGTCATTGCCGCCGCCTGCTGGCTTGTCGTCGTCGAAGATCACGTTGTCGATCGCGCCGGAGCCTTCGAAACGCACTTCAAAGCGCGACACGCCGTCGATGTTGAACTGAACGAACCGTTCGCCGCCGTCGCCGGTGGGCTGAACGTAGTGGTTCTGGATCACGTCTCCATTGTCATCGTAAAAGATGACACGGGTGCCCTCGCCGCTGGTCTCTTCGATGTCTTTGAAGGTGACGCCCTTCATGCGCACCATGTCATCGAAATCAAAGAACAGGCTGCCGCCGCCGGCGTTGTCGTCCGGGTCGCTCTGGTCGCCGTCTTCGGAGACGATCAGCAGACCTTCCAGCGTATCGGAGGCCAGATCGCTGTCGCCACCCGTGGGGTTGGCGCTGTCAAAGATCATCGCATCGCCAGAGCCGCCGCTGGCCGAAACCGTAACGCCCAGGTCCGCATATTCGTCGTCAATGATGGTGCCTGCGCTGAACGCATTGAAATCAAGTGTTCTAATCATTGTGAATTCTCCTGAGCGGTGTTGCACGCGGCGCGCAACGCGGCCGTCTTGGAAGTGGATACTGTTTCAATCTGATGAATGGAGCGCCGAACGGCAGAGCGGTCGAACCGGACATTTCTTGCCCCGCAGAAGGCCAATGGCAGGGCCTGTCGCTTGTGTATCATTTCGTCTCTCCCTCCGTTCACACGCGCCCCGCTGGCTGAAATCCAGATCGGGCGACACGCATCCTTGCGCCAACGAAGGGGAAGAGCCTGAACAAGGCCCACACCCGAGAAGAACCCCTCCCCGGTATGTTGTGTTTACGGTCGCAAATTTTGCGGCGTACCCACATTTCCCGCATCCTTGATGCGCTTAATGCGGCCGCCCCCGTGACCTACAGACTTCTATGCCCCCCAGTTGGGCACCTATAGGAATAGCCCTCCTATACGAATGGACAAAGAGAAAAATGTTTGAAAATTGCCGGAACCAAATGAAGTTTTGCCGCAATTCAGGTGGTTTAGCCGATCTCACGGCGGCGATTGTTTCCCCAGCATTCCTCGGCAAAATCGCGTTTCGCCATAGGATTAAGGAAAATTAACGCCAAAACGCGACCGCGCCCTTTCACCCCCGGTCAAGACTGTTTCGCGGAGAGAGACAATGGCGCCGCAAATGCGCCGCATCTGTGCCGCCTTGTTTTCGTCATTCTTTTTGATTGCTTGTTCACAAGCTGGAACCAATGGCCCAAAAACCTGCGGAACTGGTGACAAAGCCACTGGTAGAGCGCCTTATTCCCGCCGAATCAATCTTGCACCTGCAGGGGGCGTCAGGGGCTCATGCAAGGCATTTCGCCGGAAACACATCGGAACCGCAACCGGCGCGGCGAGGTGGGCCTATAAGAAGCGGCCTATCGCCTCTTTGCGGCAGACTTAATCGCGCAAAGGCGGCTGCTGGTCTCGAACGTATACCTCACTAGCCGCTTACCTCCCCCCGAACATCCGCGCCAAAATGCGCCAAATCCGACCCTCAAAACGACATTTCAAAGCCCACAAACGACACCGCGCCGATGGCGCGCAAACCCCAGCCATAGTGCACTCTGCGCCCCGCCCCTGCGGCAGGGTGTCGCACCCCCCATTTCACCCTATTGCAATGGCCGCTCGGGTAGACCAAATGCGCCGCATGTTGATGTATGCCGTTCATAAGAGGCGCCCGCGCAAACCGGGCACGCTGCTGAACCGCCGGTAACCCCGGTCGGACAGGCCGATCCGCCTGTTCGGACCATCGGGGTTCCAACTGACTTTCCGGATCACACTCGGGATGAGACCCACACAACCGACCCGGCCCGGCCTTTTGGCACTGACCGTCGTCTTTTGCGGATCCTTCCTTTTACGACCTTTCTGATATGGAGCATGCCATGCATTTCCGCCTGCTGAAGAACACCAACCAGATCGCCGGGATGCCCGGAACCGCCTTTAACGGCACCATCGGTCAAGTCGCCAACGCCGAGGGTCTGGCCCTTGTCGCCATGCTGCGGCGTGCCCTGCGCGACACCGCGCGCCGTTGGGAGCGCAACCGCACGCTGTCGACGCTGAACGCGATGGATGACCGTCTGCTGCAGGATATTGGCTTGAACCGCAAAGACATCCCCCAGCATATCCGCGACATGGAAAGTTTTTCCCGCCGCTGAACAGCCCCACTTGCGCCCCGCTTGAAGGGTCGCGGCGGGCCTTAATTATATGGCGTCCAGCATGGGGGCGCCGATCATAACCACACCGCGCCAGACCCGGCGCGGTGCCCGAACTTGCGTCATCCTCTCGGCAATCGTGTTGCACAGGGGCGCGCGATTTGTTTTCTTATCTCCAGCAAACCCGGCCATCGAAAGCTGCCGCGCCCTATCGCGCGACCGGCTTTTTCTTGATGCAAAGGGACAAAGATCAGCGGTGCGCGGCTGCGTGGCACTGCGGATACAATAGAGGAGATATCACTATGAAACGCTATTTGCTTGGCACGGCCTTTGCCGTTGCAACCCCGATGGCCGCCGCCGCTCAGGACTGCGGCGAAGTCTCGATCGCGGAAATGAACTGGGCGTCGGCACAGATCGTCACCGCCGTCACCGAATTCCTGCTGGTTCAGGGCTATTCCTGCGATGTGACCGTGGTACCGTCGGACACCACCCCCGCCGTGACATCGCTGTCGGAAAACAACGAGCCGGACATCGTGCCGGAGATGTGGCCCAACTCTGCCGGTGATGCTTACAAAAAGCTCAAAGAGAACGGCAAGATTGTTGAGCTGACTTCCGTGCTTGATCCCGGTGGTGTCGAAGGCTGGTGGGTGCCGACCTATCTTGTGGATGAGCATCCCGAGCTTGCCACCATCGAAGGCATTTTGGAAAACCCCGAACTGGTCGGCGGCATGTTCAACAACTGTCCCGATGGCTGGGGCTGCCGCATCGTGAGCGACAACCTCGCCCGCGCCTATGACCTCGAAGGCAATGGCATCGAAGTTTTTGACCACGGCTCGGGTGAGACGATGGTGACCTCGATGGCGTCGGCCTATGAAAGCAAAGAGCCATGGTTCGGCTACTATTGGGCCCCAACCACGCCGCTGGGCAAATACGACATGACCAGCGTCGATCTGGGCGAATTTGACGAGGCCGCGCACAGCGCCAACCAGAACGCCGACAACCCAGAGCCCAAGCCTTCGGCCTTCCCGACGGCACCGGTTCTGACCGTGATGACCAAGGATTTCCACGACAACAATCCTGAAATCGCGGAATTCATCGGCAACGTCTCCTTCAAGACCGAAGAGATGAGCAAGCTGCTGGCATGGCAGGGCGAAAGCAACGCTTCGAATGAAGAAGCGGCTGTTTACTACCTGCAGAACAACAAGGACGTCTGGGCCGAATGGCTGAGCGACGACGCCCGTGGCAACCTGTCGAAGCTGCTTGACCAGTAAGACAGACTGACAAAACGGCGGGCGGGGAACTCATCTGGGTTTCCCGCCCGTTTGTTTCAGGATCGGCGGCAAGACTTACGTCTTTTCACACCGACTGCGCCGCGGCCCCCGGCCTATTGCGCAGTTTCTTTGCAAGGACATAGGTTTGATTTGCCGCCTTTGCGTGGGGCAGCCGACACCGCGCAGACCGCGCGGCGCACCGGCCCCCTCCCCAAAAGTAAACGGTCTGATGCAGACCGGGAAAGCGACAGATGGCGACCTACGATAACTTCTTTGACCAGCTCGGCCTGCGCGGCTGGTGCGGCGATGACCAAGGCGGTGGGCTTAGCTCCATGGCCGATCTCATGGGGCAAGCGGGCGGTGATACCGACACGACGCTCTGGGACGCCCCCTTCCCTTCGCTCGATGCGCTGCACGACAGTTGCGACGCCATCCCGCAGTCGCGCGACCTGACCCAAGGGCTGGAGCAAGGCTTCCTCGCCATCAAGGACAGTCTCAAAGTCGTTGTCGATCCGCTGACCCAACCTCTAAGCTGGGCGCTGGAAAATGCGCTGTGGATCATGCAGGCAGTGCCGTGGTTCGTGATGATCCCGCTTTTGATGGCGATCACCTTTGCCGTGGGCCGCTCGCTGAAACTGGTGGGTCTGGTGGCGCTGGTCTTTGGCTTCCTCGCCTTTATCGACTTTTACGAACACACCATGCAGACGTTGGCGATCATCTTTGTCTGCGCCTTTATATGTGTGCTATTGGGCGTGCCCATCGGCATCGCCATGTCGCGCAGTGACCGGGTGCAGCGCACGATGATCCCGATCTTAGATATGCTGCAAACCCTGCCGCCCTTCGTCTACCTGATCCCGCTGATCTTCCTGTTCTCGGTGACTGAGCCCAAGCTCTACGGCATCGCGATCATCCTTTACGCCATCGTGCCGGTGGTGCGCCTGACTGACCTTGGCATCCGTCTGGTCGACAAAGACGTGATCGAGGCCGCCGACGCCTTTGGCATGACCAACCGCCAAAAACTTTATAAAGTGCAGATCCCGCTGGCGCTGCCCAACATCATGGCCGGTGTGAACCAGACCATCATGATGAGCCTCGCCATGGTCGTTATCGCCTCGCTGGTTTCGGCCCCCGGTCTGGGCGTGCTGGTGCTGCGCGGCATTCGGAGCCTTGAATTGGGCGTGGGCCTCCTGTCGGGTCTGGGGATCGTGCTGCTTGCGATCATCCTCGACCGGGTCACCAAAGCCGCGCTTGCGCGGATCAACGCGGCGCAGAAGTGAGGCCAGACATGACAGACGATATCAAGATTTCCGTCCGCAACCTCTATAAGATCTTCGGCGATGACCCACAGGGCGCGCTGGAGAAGGTGCGCGGCGGCATGAGCAAGACCGACCTTCAGGCCGAAACAGGCCATGTGCTGGGCCTCAACAACATCAACGTGGACATGCCTGCGGGCAAGACCACGGTGATCATGGGGCTGTCGGGTTCGGGCAAATCGACCCTGATCCGGCACCTCAACCGCCTCATTGACCCCACCTCGGGCGAGGTGATCATGAACGGCGAGAACATCCTCGACTACAACGAGCGTCGCCTGCGCGAGATGCGCAAGCACAAGATGTCGATGGTGTTCCAAAAGTTCGCCCTGCTGCCGCATCGCACGGTGTTGGAAAACACCGGGCTCAGCTGGGAGATCGAAGGCAAGAACCGCAGCAAATACGCGGCTGAGGCCACCAAATGGCTGAACCGCGTCGGGCTGGAGGGTCAAGGAGAGCAGTATCCCGCGCAGCTATCAGGCGGGATGCAGCAGCGTGTTGGCATCGCCCGCGCGCTCACGTCGAACTCTGACGTGATGCTGATGGACGAGGCGTTCTCCGCGCTCGACCCGCTGATCCGCACCGACATGCAGGATCTGCTGATCGAGTTGCAAGAAGAGCTGCATAAGACCGTGATCTTCATCACCCACGATCTGGACGAGGCGCTAAAACTGGCAGACCATCTGGTGATCCTCAAAGACGGGTTCATCGTCCAGCAGGGCGAGCCACAGCATATCCTGCTGAACCCCAATGATCCCTACATCGAAGCCTTCGTCAGCGACATCAACCGCGCGCGGGTGCTGCGGGTACGGTCGGTCATGGAGAAGACCGAGGTGCCGCCTGCGGATGTGGCCGGTGAGGTTGATTTCGACGACACGCTGGAAAGCATCATCGCGGTTTCCGGAGGGGATACGACCAACAACTACCGCGTCATGCGCGAGGGCAAACAGGTCGGCGTGTTGCATATGCGTGATCTGGTCCGGGCGCTGGTCCCACGGCATCCCGGCGAGGCGGCATAAGCCGCCACCCGCGACTAAGAGACAGTCATCGCCTGCCTGCGGGTGGGCGATGCGACGGGGCTACCCCTTTATGGTGGAGCCGTGGGCCCCTAGCCCTCCAAACTCATAGGCGATAACCCAAGGTCGATGGCCTGCCCCACCCCGCCGCGGCAGACGAAAAGCGGTCATAGTCAATCACATGGCGCGCCCCCGATGGCGCTTTGCCGCCGATCAAAATCCCTGCGTCCTATTGACACTTGGCCCCACGATTGGCCTATGGGGGGTGAAATAAACACTGGGGTTCAAGATGCCGCAATCTGCTACGGCCAATATTCTGACTGTTCTCGACACCGATTTCAAAGGTATCATCGAGGAGTGGCTGGGAACGCAGGTCAAAGAGGGCGTGAAACGTTCTGACCTGTTCTCCGATGCGGAGAGCCGGAACCAGAACCGCGAATTGCTCAAAGCCTTTTCCAAAGGTGTGCGCGATGGCATCTCGGGCGAAGATTTCGATTTCGATGATACCCAATGGGACGATCTGCGCGCCGTTCTGGCCGATGTTAGCCGTGAACGTGTCAACCGCGGCGTGACCCCAACCGAGATGGCGACCTTTGTGCTGGCGTTGAAAGCGCCGCTGTTCAAACGGCTCGAAGCGATGCAGGACAGCGAACATGGCGTATTGATCCGCGACGTGATGCTGGTCACCCGTCTGGTCGATGCCTTTGCCATCTACACCAACGAGATTTTCATTCTTGAGCGTGAGCAGATCATCGATCGTCAACGCCAAGAGATGCTGGAACTGTCGACCCCAGTGGTCGAGCTTTGGGACCGTGTTTTGACCCTGCCGCTGATCGGCACGCTGGATTCCGCCCGCGCCCAAGAGGTGATGGAGAACCTGCTGCAAACCATTCTGGAACGGCAGGCCGAAGTGGTCATCATGGACATCACCGGCGTCGGCACCGTCGACACGCAGGTGGCACAACACCTGCTGCGCGCCGCCGCTGCCGTGCGTCTGATGGGTGCCGAGTGCATCATCAGCGGCATCAGCCCGATGATCGCTCAGACCATGGTGCAGCTTGGCATTGATGTCGGCACCGTTTCCACCCGGTCGAGCATCCGCACCGCCCTGTCGGACGCGCTGCTGACCGTGGGCTATGTGATCAAGAAGACCGAGGGCCAATAAGGTGGCCGGTGTCACGTCGATTAATCTGGTCGAACATGCGCTCCTCGTTTCGATACAGGATGACATCACGGACACCGAGATCTTGGAGCTTCAAGACCGGTTGTCGAACAAAATATCCGAGAACCGCATCGACGGGGTGATCCTCGATATCTCAGCGCTTGAGATTGTCGACACTTTCGTGGGCCGTGTGATCGCGCAGTTGGCGGGGATTTCCCGTCTGCTGGCGGCGGATACCTATGTGGTCGGCATGCGCCCCACGGTGGCGGTCACGTTAGTCGAGCTTGGCATGTACCTGCCGGAAATTCGCACCGCGTTAAGCCTGACCCATGCCCTTGCCCAGCTACGCCGCGTTTGACGAAAAGGACCTTGGGGCGCAGGTTCTTCTCTCTCAGTTCAAACTAAATACCAGCGGTGACGCGGTGACGGTGCGCCAAGCCGTGGCGCGCTACATGAAAGAACACGGCGCTTCGGCGCTGAATGTCACACGTTTCGCCACCGCCGTCAGCGAAATCGCCCGCAATGCGATCGTTCACGCTGGCGGAGGTGAATTTTCCATCTATGTCGACCCAAGGGCCAAGCAGCTTAGCGTGGTTTGTTGGGACAAGGGACCGGGGATCGAGGACGTGGAACTGGCCCTGACGGACGGCTATACTTCGGGCGGCGGCCTTGGCCGTGGTTTGGGCGGCGCACAGCGGCTGGCCAAGAAATTTGAAATCCGCACCGCCGTCGGCGGGGGCACCAGCGTGATGATGAGTGTGAACCTATGAAACAATGGGTCGAAGTTCAGGACCAAAGCGCCATCGCCGTGGTCCGCCGCGCCGCACGGCGTCTGGCCGCCCAGCACGATTGGCCGAAACACCGGACCGACGAATTGGCCATCGTCGCCACCGAAGCCACGACCAACATCCTGCGCTACGCCGAGAAAGGCCGCGCCCTGATCAATGCCCCGGCCGAGGGGAAGGGCGACAAGATCGTGATGATCTTTACCGACCGGGGCCCCGGCATCAGCGATATGGATCACATGTTCCAAGACGGCATGAGCAGTGGCGATTCCGCCGGGCTGGGCCTTGGCGCGATCCGCCGTCTGTCGGATGGATTCGACATCTTCAGCGGGTCCGAGGTGGGCACCACCATCGTTTGCAGCTTTGCCAAAGACAGCCCCCCCTGCGCGACCCATGGGGTCGAGGCCGTGGGCCTGCGGGTCTGTCACCCGAACGAAGAGGAATGCGGCGACGACTATCTGCTGCGGCAAACGCCAAAAGCCACTGATATTCTGGTTTGCGATGGCTTGGGCCATGGCCCCGAGGCCGCAGCCGCATCGCTGGAGGTGACAGAGGCCGTCACCGCCACCCGCAGCTTCAACAGCGAGCCGGGTGCCGTGATGCGTGAGGTGACCGAGCAATTGATCGGCAAGCGCGGCGCGGTGGCGGCCCTTGTGCATATCGCGCAGCCGCAGATGGTGCTGCGCTATGCCGCTTTGGGCAATATCGCCACCCTGCGGGTCCGCAATGGCGAGGTCAAACGCCTGCCGGTCCGCGACGGCCGGATTGGCGCACGCGCCACCCGGGGCTATGAAGAGACCTTTGACCTTGAACCGGGGGATCTGATGATCCTGCACAGCGACGGGTTGAAAACCCTGCGCGACAGCTATCTTCCACAGGGTCTATTGTGGAAATCCCCGCTCTTGATCGCTGGCTTCCTACTTGACCGGGCATTTCGCGGGCGTGACGACGCCTCCATCGTGGTCATACGCATTGCACGGGACGCGGACTGATGAAAGCTACGAACCTCACGTCGGTGAACCTTGAAAAAGGCGGCGATATCGCGGCCCTGCGCCAGATTGCCCTGACCCTGACCGAAGCGATGCGCTTTACCTCTTTCGAGCGGACGCGCACCGTCACCGCCGCTGTGGAACTGGGCCGCAATGCCATTGAGCATGGGCAAAAGGGCCGCGCGCGGTTTTCGCTGACGGATGTCAATGGCAAGCCCGCCCTCGGCCTGACAGTGATTGATCAAGGCCGCGGCATCGAGGAAGACAAGCTTGACCCCACCCGCGACATCGTGTCGGAGACGGGCATGGGGCTGGGCCTGCGCGGGGTGCAGCGGATCGCGGCGCGGTTTGATGTGGACACCGGCCAAGAGGGAACGCGGGTCCATGCGGAGTTTCTGCTGCCCGAACCGCAATGCGCTGTTGAGCAGATCAAGGCTGACGCCCTCGCGGCGCTGGAGGCCTATAACGCCAAAGACCCGACCGCCGCGCTGACCGAACAGAACCGCGAGTTGAGCGAAGGCATTGCCGACCGTGACCTCTTGATGCAGGAATTGCACCACCGCACGGGCAACAACCTTGCCCTGATCGTGGCACTCATCCGGATGAGCAAGAGCCAAGCCAAAGAGGACGAGACCCGCCAAGTGCTGCGCGAGTTGGAAACGCGCGTCGGCTCGCTCTCCAAGGCGCATGAGTTGATGCAACGCTCAACCGACAGCACCGACCTTGATCTGTCTGATATGCTGGATGAAGTCACCAAGAACGCCGAACGCGCCTTTACCGGGGATCGCCAGAGCATCGGCATCAAGCTGATTTGCCCCAGCCTTAAGATGGACAACAAACTGGCCGTCGACATCGGGCTGATCGTGGGCGAGTTGATCACCAACGCCTATAAACACGCTTTCAAAGGGCGCGACAAAGGGGTGATCACCATTGAGGTCACGCAAGAGAGCGATGAAGGTCTGACGCTGAAAGTCTATGACGATGGTGTCGGCCTGCCCGAAGATGCCAAACGGCCCGAGCGGTCGGATTCGCTGGGCTGGCGGATGATCCGCACGCTCACCTTTCAGCATGAAGCGACGCTGAAGGTCGAGGGCCAAGACGGGCTTTGCGTCGAGATCCGCTTCCCCGCACAGGGCTAAGTGCCCCCCGTGGGCCCGCCGGTTTCGGGCCGCCGCGTCCGTATTTTTGATCAAAAATGACCTCTGAACTTTTCCACCCCGTAAAATTGTCCTAGGCATATCGGGAGCCGGCGATTCCCGGACACTTCTAAGCGGCAAAAAAGACGCCCGCTTGGCCAATAACGGAGACAGAGCATGATCGAAAAACGTGATTTCTATATCGACGGCAAATGGGTCGCCCCGCTTGAGGGCAGCGAACATAAGGTCATCAACCCGTCGACCGAAGAGCCCTGCACCGTGATCTCGCTCGGCGGGGCCAAGGATGTGGACGCCGCCGTGGCAGCGGCCAAGGCCGCCCTGCCCGGTTGGATGGCCACCGCCCCCGAAGAGCGTATCGCGCTGATGGAGAAACTGGCCGAGGTCTATAAGTCCCGGACCGAAGACATGGCCCAAGCGATCAGCACCGAGATGGGCGCGCCCATCGAGATGGCGCGCAGCTCGCAATGGGGCGCGGGTTACAGCCACCTGAAGAACTTTATCAAAGCGGCGAAAGACTTCAAATTCGTGAAGTCCTTGGGCGATCACGCGCCGAACGACCGGATCATTCATGAGGCGGTTGGCGTCGTGGCGATGATCACGCCGTGGAACTGGCCGATGAACCAAGTGATGCTGAAAGTGGGCGCTGCTGTCGCCGCTGGCTGCACCATGGTGCTGAAACCCTCCGAGGAAAGCCCGCTGAGCGCGGTGATCTTTGCCGAGATGATGGATGAGGCAGGCTTCCCCGCCGGTGTCTTCAACCTTGTGAACGGCGATGGCATGACCGTGGGCACCGCCCTGACCGGCCATGAGGACGTGGATATGGTGAGCTTCACCGGCTCCACCCGCGCGGGCATTGCGATTTCCAAGAACGCGGCGGATACGCTGAAAAAGGTCCATCTGGAGCTTGGCGGCAAAGGCGCGAACCTTGTTTTCGCCGATGCGGACGACAAGGCAGTGAAACGCGGCGTGCTGCATATGATGAACAACACCGGCCAAAGCTGTAACGCACCAAGCCGGATGATCGTCGAAGCCAGCGCCTATGACCAAGCGGTCGAGACGGCCGCCGAAGTCGCGAATAAGGTCGAAGTCGGCCCCGCCAGCGAAGAGGGTCGCCACATCGGCCCGGTTGTGAACGAAGCGCAATGGGGCAAGATCCAAGACCTGATCCAAAAGGGCATCGACGAAGGCGCGCGGCTGGTGGCCGGTGGCACCGGACGGCCAGAGCATCTGAACCGCGGTTTCTATGTCAAACCCACGGTTTTTGCCGATGTCACGTCCGACATGACCATCGCCCGCGAGGAAATCTTTGGCCCCGTATTGGCCATCATGAAGTTCGAGGACGAAGATCAAGCCGTCGAGATGGCCAATGACACGGTCTACGGCCTCACCAACTACGTCCAGTCCAGCGATGGCGCGCGGCGTAACCGTCTGGCGGCCAAGCTGCGGTCGGGCATGGTTGAGATGAACGGCGAAAGCCGTGGTGCCGGATCGCCCTTTGGCGGCATGAAGCGCTCGGGCAACGGGCGCGAAGGCGGCGTTTGGGGGATCGAGGACTTCTGCGAAGTCAAAGCCGTTTCGGGCTGGTCCAACGACTGATCGCTTTGTAGCGTAGCACGATGCGGCAGGGCCAAGATTTGGCCCTGCCGTTTGCGTTTTAGCGGTCAGATCGCTTTTTGGTTCACCCGTTTGGAAAGCTCCGCAGCGCTTTCTTTGCGCTCGCTATAGCGGTCGAGCAGATAGTCCTTGTTGTCGCGGGTCAGCAGGGTGAACTTCACCAACTCCTCCATCACGTCGACCACCCGGTCATAGAAGGGCGAGGGTTTCATCCGGTCATCCTCGTCAAACTCCAAAAAGGCTTTGGGGGTTGAGGATTGGTTGGGGATGGTCAGCAGCCGCATCCAACGGCCCAAGATGCGCAGCTGGTTTACGGCGTTGAAACTCTGCGAGCCGCCGCTGACCTGCATCACGGCCAAAGTCTTGCCTTGGGTCGGGCGCACCCCGCCCAGCGACAGGGGGATCCAGTCAACTTGGGTTTTCATGACGCCCGTCATCGCCCCGTGACGTTCGGGCGAACACCAGACCATGCCTTCGGACCATTGCACCAGATCGCGCAGTTCCTGCACCTTGGGATGTTCGGGCGCCGCGTCGTCGGGCAGCGGCAGGCCCGTGGGGTTGAAGGTCCGCGTCTCGGCCCCGAGGCGGGTGAGGATGCGGGCGGCTTCCTCGGTCATCAGGCGGCTGAAGGACCGCGGGCGGAGCGAGCCATAGAGCAGCAGAATGCGCGGGCCGTGGGTGGCGCGCTCGGGCGACAGCAGGCGGGCGTCGTCGATGGGGTTGAAGTGGTCTTCTTCGATGTTCGGCGTATCGGTCACGGGAATTTCCTTAGGCGGCAGTGGGTTATCGGGTGAGGTTCACTTGGAGACGGGGAACCAATGCTGCGTGCGGTTGGCAAAGGCCACGAGCGACAGCATAACCGGCACTTCGACCAAGACGCCCACGACGGTGGCCAAGGCAGCACCCGACCCCAGCCCAAAGAGGCTGATCGCCACAGCAACCGCCAGTTCAAAGAAATTCGAGGTGCCGATCAGCGCGCAGGGGGCGGCCACGTTGAAAGGAATGCCCCAAGCCCGCGCGGCGCCATAGGCGATGAAGAAGATGCCGTAGGATTGCAGCAGCAGCGGCACGGCAATCAGTGCGATGACGAGCGGGCGGTTAAGGATCACCTCACCCTGAAAGCCAAAAAGCAGCACCACGGTCAGCAAAAGCCCTATGATCGCAAAGGGTTGCACGCTGGCTTTAAAGGCGTCGACCGCCGCTTCGCCGCCTTTGGCCACCAACCGCTCACGGGTGAGATACCCCGCCAGCAGCGGCAGCATGACGTAGAGCCCGACCGAGATCAGCAGCGTGTCCCAAGGCACGGTGATGTCGGTCACGCCCAAAAGGAAAGCCACGATCGGCGCGAAAGCGAAGACCATGATCACGTCATTCACGCTGACCTGCACCAGCGTATAGGTCGCATCACCACGGGTGAGGTTGGACCAGACAAAGACCATCGCGGTGCAGGGCGCGGCCCCCAACAGGATCACCCCCGCCAGATAGGCTTGCGCGTCATCGGGCGGGATCAGCCCGGCGAAGACGTAGTTGAAGAACAGCACCCCAAGGGCGGCCATGGTGAAGGGTTTGATCAGCCAATTGACCACCAGCGTCACCACCAGCCCTTTGGGCTTCTCCCCCACCTGCCGCAGCGCACCGAAATCAACGCCAACCATCATCGGATAGACCATGGCCCAGATCAGCACCGCCACGGGCAGGTTGACCGAGGCGACCTCAAGCGCGGCCAGCGCGCCGAAGATGCCGGGAAAGAGATTGCCCAGCAAAAGCCCCGCCCCGATGGTCAGCGCCACCCAGAGCGAGAGCCAGCGTTCAAATGCTCCAAGGCCAGCGGGTGCGGGATGTGCGGTATCGGTCATGGCGGTCTTTCGTGCGTAATTTTTGAGGGTTAGCAGCAGGTCAATTCATCCAGCAGGGGTTGGCAAAGCTCTGGCTGCCCGCCGCAGCAGTCCTCTAAAAGGAACCTCAGCAGCGCGCGCAGCCCGTTCATATCTGCGAAATACCGGATGCTGCGGCCTTCGCGGTTGCTGCGGATCAGGCCCGCGCGGGCAAGCACCGACAGATTGGCGGACATGGTGTTTTGCCGCACGTCGAGCGCCATGCCGATTTCCCCCGCTGACATTCCCTTGCCCCCCGCTTTGATCAGCAGGCGAAAGACATCCAGACGGGTCGGTTGGCCCAAGGCGGCGAAGGCTAGGAGAGCGTTTTCATTATCCATATATCGTGAATTATTGATATAATAACGGCAGGTCAAGCGTCGCGTCAATCCCTGTGCAACGAAGCGCCGCCCCGCGCGTTGGTCTGGCGACCCCGGCAGCACTCGCAAGGAAGACAAAGGATGCTTGATTGGATCGCAGAGAATTCCGCAACGTTGCAGGTGGCGGTTAGTCTTTTCACGGCGGTGGTCTGGCTGGCTTACCTGCATATCCTATGGCTCAATTTCCGACGGCAGCGGCAGCCGGTGATCTTGATCAACCGCTCTATCGCGCGGGATGAGAATGCCCATTGTTTCGTCACCAATATGGGGGCCGAGCCGATTTATCTGCTTGAGGTCATGGCGCGGGTCGTGACGGAGGATAAGACCTATCACGTCAAGGTCACCGAACGCGAAGAAGTGGCGCTGAACGATGTGGAAAACCCCCTGACCCGAACCAACCAAGGGCCGATCAAAAGCGGTGAATTCATCGATATCGGCAGTTTTCTCGATCTGTTGCGCCGCGCCGAAGCGCGCATCGGGACCGAAGGCCTGTTCGATAAAGTCCGTCAGATGGACCTCACTGTCGCGGCTGCGGATGGCCATACCACCAGACTGATCGCCGCGCGCCATGAATTTCGGGCGGAATGGAAGGACGGCAAGCCTTATTTTGTGCCGGAACGGATCATGGCGCATCAGATCCGCAATATCTTTCAACGGCGCAAGATCACCGCCATGTTGGAAGAACAGATCGAATAGCGCCGCCCGAGATTACAACCGGTCCAGCCCTTCCGCGATTTCGCGGGCGATAGCATGGGCGTCGATCCCCTCCCGCTCGGCCGAGACACGCAGGCCGAGCAGATCGCTTTGATAGCGCCGGGCCAGTGACTTTGGATCATGTTCCGCCGCAATCTCTCCGTCCCGCTGCATCCGTGCAAAAAGCACCGCGAACTGTTCCTCCATCCCCATGAGATGCGCGCTGGCACGTTTCGCCAACGGGTGCCCATGCGCCTGTAGCTCCAACAAAGTCTTGGACAGCATACAGGCTTTGGCCGGCGCCTCCTCCCGGCAAATCGCCAATTCGGGATAGCGTTTCAGGGCTGCCATCGGGCCATGGGCTTCGACCAATTCGGCCAAGCGCCCGGCCCCATCCTCAGCGTATTTGTCCAAGGCGAGCTCAAACAGCGCCTCTTTCGACCCGAAGGCCGCGTAGAAACTGCCGGGCTTCATTTTCAGCACCGCTTCGAGATCTTTCAGCGATGTGCCTGCCCAGCCCTGACGCCAAAACAGATCGCGGGCGCGGTCGATCAGCTCGGCTCGGTCGTGGTTTGGTTTGCGGGGCATGATATCACCATGTGTTGAACGATCACTCAAATATATACTTGAGTGATCGCTCAAAAAACCCTAAATAGCAAATATCGACGACTAACAAAGGTAGAGATCATGACATTCCCGTCCCACGACCAAGACTCCGCACCCGAAGCCTCCAAGCCGCTGCTGGCGGAATCGCAAAAGGCCTTTGGCCGCCTGCCGGGTCTGCACAAGGTGCTGGCCGAAAGCCCGCAAGCCTATGAAGGCTATCAGGTGCTGCACAAGCTATTCACCGAGACGGATTTCGACGCCGAAGAGCTGACCGTGGTTTGGCAGTCGATCAACGTCGAGAACGAGTGCCACTACTGCGTGCCCGCCCACACCGGCATCGCCAAGATGATGAAGGTCTCGGACGAGATCAGCGACGCGCTGCGCAATGAAACCGCCCTGCCGACACCCAAACTCGAAGCCCTGCGGACCTTCACCGTTCAGATGGTGCGCAACCGGGGCTTTGTCTCAGACGCGCAGATGCAGGCGTTTTTTGACGCAGGTTACAGCCACCGTGCGGTGCTGGACGTGATCCTTGGCATGGCGCAGAAGACCATGTCGAACTACGTCAACCACGTGGCCGAAACCCCGGTCGACGAAGTTTTCCAGCCGCTGGCATGGAAGCGCGGCGATAACAAGCTCGACGTTTAAATTGAAAGGCGCGCCCATAG
Source organism: Sulfitobacter sp. HI0027 (assembly GCF_001634775.1). Taxonomy (NCBI): domain Bacteria; kingdom Pseudomonadati; phylum Pseudomonadota; class Alphaproteobacteria; order Rhodobacterales; family Roseobacteraceae; genus Sulfitobacter; species Sulfitobacter sp. HI0027. The sequence goes on along the minus strand of NZ_LWER01000208.1, from coordinate 27,220 downwards.
TGGCGCGCCTTTTTCTATCCGCTTTGGCCCCTCGGTCCGGCGCTTTCCCCTACCTCCATTGACAAAGCATAGCGCCCGCGCCATCCGGCTGCGGCCGCGCCGATGTGCTGTCCTTTTGCAAGAGACTTTGCTTATGCCCCTCAAACAAACCGTTCCCACGCTCCTGCTGGCCGGGCTCGCGGGCGAGATCGCCTTCGAGCTTTATGCTTGGCTGCTCTCCCCCCTCCTCTTTGGCGTCGCACTCGCCCCGGCGAACCTTGTGGTTGCGCTTGGCAAGATCGCCCTTGGGATCACCCTGCCCTATTGGCTTGGCTTCGCGCTGCATATCGCGCTTGGGATCGTCGGCTTCTCGGTCTTTGTTTGGCTGGTGCACCGCCTGACTCGGCTTGGGCTGGTCCTGTCGGGGGCGCTGTCGGGGCTGGTGCTGTGGTTCGTCGCCCAAGGGCTGCTGGCCCCGGTGGTGGGGCGCAGCTTTATGATGGATTTCGGGGCCTACACGCAGTCGTCTTTTGTGGGGCACGTCGGCATGGCCATGGTGATCGGCTATGCCATTGCCCTGCTGCAACGCCGCGCAGCCTGAAGAAGCGGCGGCAGCTGGGTTGCCCCGCTGCCGCCGCGGCGCCTTTTATCCGGCGGTTTTCCATCGGTCGAGCGTGAGCGTCACCAGCGCCTCGTCAAGGTTCACCGTCACCTCGCCGTCTTGGATCATCACCTGAAGCTTCATCGCGCGGCTGGCCATCTCCGCCAGCGCCTTGGTGTCACTCTCGGCCAAGTTCACCACGTCGAGGGTGTCAAAGCGGGTGGTGCCGTTCTTGACCTTGTCCCACCAGATCTCAGCCGATTTGCCGCCATAGGGATAGACCACGACCTTGGCAGCCTTGTTGCAGGACTGGCGCAGGACTTTCTCACTGGGCAGACCCAACGTGATCCAAACGTCCAACTCTCCGCTCAGGCTTTTTTGCCAGATGTCCGGCTCATCATCCGTCGATAGCCCCTTGGTCATTTCCAGATGCTCATGCGCGTTGAGGGCAAAGGCGACGAGCCGCACCATCAACCGCTCATCGGTTTCCGAAGGGTGTTTGGCGATGGTCAGCTTGTGGGTCTCATAATAGTGGCGGTCCATGTCGGAGACCGAAAGCTCGACTTTGTAGATGGTGGCATTCTGCGCCATGATATGTCTCGTTTTCCAAGGTAGGGGCTGCCTACGCGGTTGGGCCGACCGGGGAAAGGGAATAGTCCTTGGACGCTGCGCGCGTTGGTATGCGCGACTGCGATCGTTCAGCGTTTTCGCGACATTGCTTTTGGTCGGCACCTGCCAACATCCGAATTACAGGCCCGAATTGCAGGTCCCCGAATAAAGCCCCCGAAATGCAGCCCCCCAAAGGCCCCGCCTGTCACCTAAGATGCCGTTGTGCGGCGGGGGAAGTCATCCTACCTTGCCCCTATGATTAAACGTCGCACGTTTCTTTGGGCCCTCGGCTCTACCGCGCTCACCGCGACGGGAGCGTTTCCCCAGAGCAGCAGGGACGAGGTTCTGCGCGGGTTCAACCTTATCGAGACAACGAAGGCGCCCTTCGGAAGCCAAGCCGCTGCGCTGAGCATCGCTCAATTGCGAAAGACGGGCGCGACGGCGGCAACGGTGATCCCGTTTCTATGGCAACCCGCGCCCACCTCCAGCGGCATCGTCATGGGGGACGCGCTGCCCCATGACAGGATCGCCGCCGGGATCGCGCAGTTGCACGCAGCCGGGCTGGCCGCCATCGTCAAACCGCATGTCTGGGTGCCCGAAAGCTGGGCGGGTGCCATCGTCCCCGCGGCGGGAACCGAAGGCGATTGGCACGCGGCCTATGAAAATTCCCTGCGCGCCATCGCGGTCACCGCAGAGCAAAGCCGCGCCGAGGTGCTGGTCCTCGGCACCGAATTGCGCGGCGTATCGGGGGCGGAGGCATGGGAGGGCACCATCGCCGGGCTGCGCGAAGCGTTCAGCGGTAAAATCACCTATGTCGCCCATGGCGCTGACGAGGCTGAGAAAGTTGCGTTCTGGCCGCTATTGGATGCCGTGGCGGTGTCGCTCTACCCCGTCTTGGGCGCAGCCGGGGCGACCGCCGACTGGGATCGCGCCATCGCCAAAGAATTGGACCGGGTCGAGGCCGTCGCGCGGACACATGCCAAGCCCATTTGGATCGCCGAAATCGGCATCCGCTCTGCCGAAGGGGCGACCGAGCGCCCGTGGGAAAGCGCCGAAGAACGCGCAGCCCCCGCCGATATGGCACTTCAGGCCGACGTCTTGCGCCGCTGGCTCCGCGCCCTTGAGGCACGGGGCATCCCGGACCTATGGGTCTGGCGCTGGTTCACCGACCCTGAGAGCGGCGGCGCGGAAGACACTGATTTCACCGTGCAAAACAAGCTGGCGGAGGAGGTTATCGCAGATTTTTGGGGCAAGGGGTGAGCCTGAAGTCCCGGCGATGCTCTCAGCCTTCACAGGGCAGGCTCGGCCCCACCTAAATGCCGAACAAAAGCACAAAAGCAAGGGCCGCGCCGAGCAGGAACACGGTTTCGACCACCAGAATGATGCCGTAGCTGGGTTTGACCTTCACGACCTTCGCCAGACTGGTTTTCACCCCCAAGGCCGCGATGGCGTTGACCAGACACCACCGGGATAGCTCGTTCAGCAGAACGAGGACAGCTAAGCGCGGCGCGGCGTCAGGCTGTCTGCTGCTTCAACCGAAGCTCGGCAGAACGGGCATGGCCTTCCATCCCCTCCATCCGGCTGATCCGCGCGGTGCGCAAGGCCAGCTCATGCGAGGCATCGGCATCGCAGCGTTGCCATGTCACGGTCTTGGTAAACTTGTGCACGGAGAGCCCCCCGGTATAGCGCGCAGCCCCACTGGTGGGCAGCACATGGTTCGGCCCCGAGGTTTTGTCGCCGAAAGCGACCGTGGTCTCCTCTCCCAAAAACAGCGAGCCATAGGCAGAGAGGCGGTTGAGCCACCAGTCGAGGTCTTTGGCCTGCACCTGAAGATGTTCCGGCGCGTAGCGGTCGGCCACTTGGGCGGCCTCCTCGCGGGTGTCGCACAAGACAACCTCGGCCCGTTCGGCCCAAGCCACCCGCGCGGCGCTGGCGTTCGGCTCGGGCAGGCTGTCGATCATGTCGGGCGCGCGCTGCAACACGGTTTCCGCCAGTCTGCGGTCGGTCGTGACCAGCCAAACCGGGCTGTCGGCCCCGTGCTCCGCCTGACTGACCAAATCCCATGCCACCGTTTCAGGGTCTGCGCTGTGATCAGCGACCACCAGTGAATCGGTTGGCCCGGCGAACATGTCGATCCCCACAGCGCCGAACAGCATGCGCTTGGCCTCTGCCACATAGCTGTTGCCGGGACCGACGAGGATATCGGCAGGCACACCGCCAAACAGCCCCATCGACATGGCAGCGACCCCCTGCACCCCCCCGAGGTTCAGGATCAGGTCCGCGCCGCAAAGGTCCATCGCAAAGATGATCGGATCGGGAATGCCGATGCCGGGGCGCGTGGGCGAGCAAGCGGTGATATGCGGCACGCCCGCCACCTTGGCGGTGGTTATCGTCATCAGAGCGCTGGCGATATGGCTGTAGCGTCCGCCGGGCACATAGCAGCCCGCGCTTGAGACGGGGATTTGCTTTTGGCCTGCAATTAGCCCCGGCATGATCTCGATTTCGCAATCACCCATCGTCGCCTTTTGCGCTTCGGCAAAGCGGCGGATGTTGGCATGGGCAAAGCGGATATCGTCCTTGAGCTCTTGCGACACCCGCGCAGAGGCGGCTGCCCGTTCCGCGGCAGTGACCACGATATCCCCGGCCCAGCCGTCGAGGTCGCGGGCATAGTCCCGCACGGCAGCCTCACCGCCCTCTTCGATCTTGGCGAGCATCTGAGCAACCACACCGCGGATGTCTTTGCCCTCAACCGCCGGGCGGGTCTCGACTTGCTTCAGATACGTGATCGCCATGTGCTTACCTCGGTTAGAATTGGGAATGTCGATGGATCGCCTCGGCCAGCGCGTCGATCGTGTCGAGGATCGGTACGGGGGCGGTCAAAGCGGGGGCCAGCAACGAAAACTCTGAACATGCGATGAACAAAAGTTCGGCCCCCTGCGCGGTCAATTCGGTCGCCGCCTCAGTAAGCGTCTGCTGCGCCTGTGGGGTAATCCCCTGCGCCTTGATCAGCCGGATCGCGGCCAACATGCGCTCGGCGTCGGCGGGCCAGAGCGCCATCAGCCCGGTCCGGTCCAGGGCTGCGTCAAACACCCCGGCCATGCGCACGGCAGGAGAGGCGAGAATCCCTACGGAGGCGCCTGAGGGAAGTTGCCCCGCTGCGCGGTCGACCGATAGGGTCACCATGTTCAGGAAGGGGATCGAAACCGCCGCCTCAATCGCCGGGGCGTAGTGATGCGCCGTGTTGCAGGGCATGGCGAGGGCCGTGGCCCCTGCCCGTTCCAACCGCTGTGCCATCGCGGCCAGCACCGGGGCGGGATCCTCCCCTGTGCCCTCAATCAAATGGGCGATGCGGGAGGGCACTTGCGGGTTCATGTCGATCAGCAGCGGCAGGTGATCGGCGTCGTCTTGGGCATTGACGGTGCCAAGAACACGCTGCTGCAGCAGGATCGTCGCTTCGGGCCCCATGCCGCCCAATACGCCGACGACTGGGCGGCTCATGATGCCACCTCGCCCACCGCGTCGCAGATCAATTCGGCGATCAGCGCGCAGTCGTCTTGGGAAAAACTCAGCGGCAAGCGCATGTCGAAAAGCGTTGCCATGATGCGGTCTGTCTTGGGCATGTCTTGCGCTGGAACATAGCGCCAAGATGGATGCGCCGAGGTGAAGCCTGCAGGCTCTTTCGCGCCGAACCATTTAAGCTCCACGCCCCGTGTGGCTGCGGCATCGAGCAAGGCGCGGCACTGCGCGGCGGTGAAGTCTGGCAGGCGGAACTGGATGGAGGAACCCACATGCGTTTCGGCGGAGGGTAGCTTGATGGTTGTAACGCCGTCCTGTGCTTTCAGCCTCTCCTCAACCTGCGTGTAGCGGGCGTTCCAGCGGGCGATGTTGCTGTCGAGGTCGGCAAGCTGCGGACGCAGGATCGCGGCCCGCAGCGCGTCCATCCGGGCCGAGCAATTGGGCATGTCGTAGCGGGCATCGGCAAACGCCTCAGGATCCGGCCCGGCCCCGTGGCGTTCATAGAGCATGTAGCTGCCCGACAGGATCGTGGCGCGGGCGGCGATTGCGGCGTCGTCGGTGGTCAGAAACCCGCCTTCGCCGGAGTTCATGTGTTTGTAAGTCTGGGTCGAGAAACAGGCCACTTTGCCGAAATTGCCCGACCGAATGCCGTTCCACCGCGCGCCCATCGTGTGGGCGCAATCCTCGATCACCGTCACCTCTGCCGCGTCACAGATCGCCATCAGCCGGTCCATGTCACACAGATGCCCGCGCATATGCGACAGCAACAGCACCCGCGCGCCGGAACTGGCAATTTTGGCGTCGAGGTCATCAAGGTCGAGCCTCAGATCCTCGTCGATCTCGACCAGCACGGTCTCAGCGCCCACCGCCCGGATCGCGCCGGGCACCGGGGCCAGCGTATAGGCGTTGGTCAGCACCTTGTCGCCGGATGCCACGTCGCAGGCGCGCAGGGCGATTTGCAACGCCTGCCCGCCCGAGGTGACGGCAAGGCAGTAGCCGCTGCCCTGCCAATCACGGTATTCGGCCTCAAGCTGGGCCACTTCCCCAGCCTCCCCCGGCGCGAGGTTATACCGGTGCAAGCGGCCTGACTGTAGCACCGCGACCGCCGCCGCGATGGCCTCTTGGGAAAGCCCCTCTTGCTGGGTGAAACTGCCAGTAAACTTGCGCGCCACTTAAGCTGCCTTTCTTACAGGTTGACCCAGCGGTTGGCGGTGTCAAAGGCGAAGTCATAGCCGCCCAGAGCCGCCGCGCCGCCGGTGTGGAGGAAGACCACACGTTCGTCCTTAAACGTGCCTTTGCGGGCGAGATCAATGAGACCAGCGGCCCCCTTTGCGGAATAGCATGGATCAAGCAGGATGCCTTCGAGCTCGGCAAACATCTGGATCGCCTCAATGCCGCTGTCGGTCGGGATGCCGTAGCCTTCGCCGACGTAATCGGTGTTGGCCATCACATCCTCGCGCTTGACCACGCCCGCGCAGCCCAGCTTTTCGGCGGTTCTGCAGGCGAGGTCATAGACCATTTGCTCTTGCTTGGGCTGTGGCGCGCGCGTGCCGATGCCAAGCACAGGGATCTGGGCATTCATCGCGCACATCCCGGTGACGAGCCCCGCCTGCGTGCCGGATGAGCCGGTGCCGTGAACCAGCCGGTCGATCTTCATGCCGGAGGTGTTCACTTGGTTCAGCAGCTCAAACGCACAGTTCACATAGCCCAAAGCGCCCGTGGGGTTCGAGCCGCCGCCGGGGATGATATAGACCTTGTGGCCTTCGGCGCGCTTCTTTTCAGCCGCCTTTTCCATCTCACCGGGCATATCGTGGCCGCCGGGGAATTTCTCGGTTGTAGCACCATGCAGATGGTCCAGCAGCACATTGCCGTTGGTGTTGTAGTTGGCATCGTCATAGCCGGTGCGGTCTTCCAGTAGGATGTGGCAGGCAAGGCCCAGCTTGGCAGCAGCCGCGGCGGTCTGGCGGCCATGGTTGGTCTGGGTCGCACCTTGGGTCATCACCATGTCCGCGCCCTGTTCGATGGCCTCGGCCATCAGGAATTCCAGCTTGCGGGTCTTGTTGCCGCCCGTGGAAAGGCCGGTGCAATCGTCACGTTTGACCCAGATTTCGGTGCCGAGTTCTTTTGACAGGCGTTTCATATGCTCAAGCGGGGTCGGCAAATGGGCAAGTTGGACGCGGGGAAAACGAGAGAGGTGCATGGATAATCCTTGTCGTAGCTATGGGTGTGCAGCGGCGCGCGTTGCCGCTGGTTGACCTTGGTGCGAGACGGGGACCAGCGTTGCACCGGCCCCTGCCCCATCATGTTATCTGCGCATTAACGCATAGGAAGGATCATATGGCGAGGGATCGATCACTTCGGTGCCAACGATTTCCCCATAGAGATCAAGCGGGATTTGCGTGCCGGGCGTGGCCAGCGCCGGATCGACGAAGGCATAGGCGAGGTTCATGCCCACCCGGTGCCCCCAATCGCCTGAGGTTACGGTGCCGACAACCTTGCCGTCTTGCATGAGTGAGGCACCGCCATGGGCCGGGGCATGGGTCGCGTCGACCTTGAGCGTCACCAGTTTTTTGCGCGCCCCTTCTTCCATGCGCTTGCGAAGCGCCTCCTTCCCAATGAAATCGGCGGGCTTTTCGGGTTTTACGAAACGGTCCAGCGCGGTCTCAAATGGGTCGAACTCGGTCAGCAGGTCAGCTTTCCAGTGCATAAAGCCTTTCTCCATCCGCATCGATTCCACTGCGCGGGCGCCGAAAAGCTTCAGGCCATGCGTCTTGCCAGCCTCGCGCAGGGCCAGATAGGCGGCATAAAGCGCGTTGTTGGGCACGTGGATTTCATAGGCCAACTCGCCCGAGAAACTGACGCCTAGCACCGTGGCAGGGGCAAAGCCGATGAAGCATTCGCGCAGGCTGAGCCAGGGGAACGCCTCTTTCGACCAGTCGCCGCGCGCACAGGCGCTGAGCACATCGCGTGCCTTGGGCCCGGCGAGCACGAGGATCGTTTGGTCATTGGTGAGGCTGCGGATTTGCACATCTTCGTCGTCGCGCAGATGCAATTTGAGCCAGTCCATGTCGTGATATTCGCTGGCCGCGGCCGAGCCGTACCAAACCCGCTGCGGGCCGCGGTCCGAGGCGGGCAAGTTGGCCACTGTGGCCTCGCCTTTGACCATGCCGCGATGGTTCAGCAGGTAGCCCAAGCCCACCCGTCCGTCGCGTCTTGTGACCACGCCGCAGAACATCCGGTCAAGGAAACTGTGGCGGTCGCTGCCGGTGATCTCAAACCGGTTGAAGCCGTTGACCTCGCAAAGGCCGACATTCTCGGCCACGTTCTTCACTTCAGCCGCGACCACGTCGAATGCCTCGTCGAAGTCAAAGCTGAGAGTCGGGTGAAAATCGGGCGACGGCTTGATGTAGTCGACCCGCTCCCAACCGTTGACCACGGTGAACTCGGCCCCTTCGGCGGCCATCACCGGGGTCAGCGGCGTGGTCTTGGCAGGGCGCGCGGCGGGGCGATGCTCATGCGGGAAGTGGAAGCGGAATTCGTTCTGGTAATCTTCGATGGCCTTGAGCGCCGTCAGTTCCACATTGGCGTGCCCGGTGAAACGGCGCGGGTCGATGACCCAAGTGTCATACTGCGCCTCGCCATGGACGATCTGCTGGGCCAGCAGCCACCCGTGGCCGCCGCCCTCGCCCAGTCCTGCACGCAGGCCGATGATGCAAAAGGCGTTGCGCTTGCCGGGGATCGGACCGACCAGCGGCGCGCCGTCGATGGTATAGGTGATCGGACCATTGACGATGGAGCGGATGCCGGTTTCGGCCAGTGCGGGCATGCGCTCAAAGGCGCCTTCGAGCACGTCCATGACCCGCTCAAGATCATCCGGGCACAGGGCGTTGACGAAATTGGGGTCGATCCCGTCCATTCCCCACGTCCTGCAGTCCTGCTCATAAAAGCCGACCAGCAGGCCGTTCTTTTCTTGGCGGCTGTAATAGTCCGAAATCGGACAGCGCAGCAGCGGCATCCGGTGACCAGCCTCAACAATGGCGGGAATGTCTTCGGTCAGAAAATACTGGTGCTCCATCGAGGCGACGGGGTGATGCACCCCCATCATGCTGCCGACCTCGTTCACCCGGTAGCCGCAGGCGTTGACCACGATATCGCAGTCGATGTCGCCATGTTTGGTGTGGACCGTCCAAGTGTCGTCTTTGTGCTGCGTCAGGGCGGTGACCGGCGTGTTGCGATAGACCTCAGCCCCGGCCTTGCGCGCGTGAAAAGCCAAGGCCTGACAGAGCTGGGCCGGATCAATGTCACCGTCGAGCGGATCCCAAAGCCCGCCCAACAGGTTCTCGGTTGAGATGAGCGGGTGGCGCCGGGCGCATTCTTCGGCGTCGATGACTTCCAAATCCACATCCATGCCGCGCGCCATCGATGAGAAGTGGCGATAGCCCTGCATCTGCGCTTCGGTATTGGCCAATCGGATGCCGCCGTCGGCGTGGTGGTAGTTGATCGGATACTCCGGGTCTTCGGATAAGCGTTTGTAAAGGTTGATGGAATGGGTTTTCAGCCCGACCATCGTTTGATTGGCCCCAAAATTCGTGACCTGCGCCGCCGAATGCCAAGTTGTGCCTGACGTAAGCTCATCACGCTCGACCAAGACGACATCTGTCCAGCCTTCTTGAGTGAGATGATAAAGCGTCGAGCAGCCAGCGATACCGCCGCCAATGACAACCACCTTGGTCCGAGATTTCATGGGGCGCGCCTCCGATAGATACTGAGATCAGAGGGCCAGAGAGAGGGTTAAACAACAAACGCTAATGCGGGTGTTGGAAAAAATCGCAAGATAGTTTCGAAAGCTTGATTAGACCTTGAAGCGGCAATAGCCCTGCCCTCTACTCTATCAGTTGGAAACTCTCTGCCAACCAAGGCGTGCTGGCGTGCAGGGGCTCGATCACATGCTGACGAATGAGGTCGCGCATCTCGGCATCAACCAGTTCGACGACAGAGCGCGAACAATCCGGCGTGGTCATCAAGGCCAATGTCCGGGCAAAAGCCTTGCCCGGAAAGCGGTGCATGCGCAGATCGCCATGAAACCGCGCGGCGCGGGAAAACAACAGCGGGGTTGTGATCGTCCAGCCCGCATTCGCCGCCACCATCGCCATTAGGGTCTGGTTGTTGCTGCATTCGAACCGATGCGGCGACGTGACCCCCAAGCGCCGCAAGTGAGTGTCAATCTGCCGGGCGATCATCAGGTTGCCGGAAAACCGCAAAAAGGGCAGTTTTGCCCCGCCCTCCATAATCTGTGAGAGGGTTTCCGACGCGAGGCGGGGCAGAACGATGATAAAAGGGTCACGCAGAAGCGGGCGCTCTTGCAGGTCGTTGATCGTTTCCCCCGGCGCGGTGCATATGCCGAGATCAAGCTGGCGATTGCGCAGCATACCGATCAGATCGTGGCTGACCCCGGTATGATAGCTGAAATCGCAGCTGGGCATCGTCTTGGTCAGGGAGACTGCCAAATACGGCACGATATCGCTCTCCAAATCTTCGATCGCACCGATTCTAAGGAAGCTCGCGTCGGCGACGCTGCCGGCGGAGGCCTCAGCCTTAGCCTTGCGGATCGTGCGCAGCGCCTCGTCGATTTTGCGCGCAAAGACCTGCCCTTTGGGCGTCATGACCATCGGACGCCGGGCATGGTTGAAGAGTTCAACACCCAAGTGGTCTTCCAAACTGCGCAGGTGATGCGACACGGTGCTCACCGTCAATCCTGCATCCCGCGCGGCGGCTTGCAGCGACCCTTCCTTGGCACAGACCTGAAACAGTTCGAGCGACTTCAGGCTGATATCTCTGGCGGCTTTGGTCCGAGCCATGGCGGCGTCCTATTCCTGCTGACCCTGCGCTAAGGTGTAGCATTGTTTGAGATGATAAATATCAAAACTTCACAGAGCGCAGATGGTCTTCTCAGGTTGCCCGAGCTGTAGAAGTCTCAGGCCCTAGGAAAACTACGAACCAGCGCGGCCCAGAAATGACCGATGTCCAGAACGAGAACGTGGAAGCAGATAGCATGACCAACGCGAAAAACGGCGATTTGATAGAGCTACGATTTTCACGGAAACCTTGCTGAAACAAGGTGGTACCCAAGGCCGGACTCGAACCGGCACGCCTCGCGGCGGGGGATTTTGAATCCCCTGCGTCTACCATTCCGCCACTTGGGCACGTGGGGCGATGTAGCCTGCAAAAGCGCGTGGGGCAAGTGGATTTTCACCCTGTTTCTGCACAGCGTTGCGCTTGACCTTGGTCGCGCGACATGGTGAGGCATATAAAACAGCCGGAGCCCCCTAAATGATCCGCCGCCTTTATGACTGGACCCTGGGCTTGGCCCAACATCGCCATGCCCTTTGGGCGCTAGCCGTAGTGGCTTTTGTCGAGAGTTCCTTCTTTCCGATCCCGCCTGATATCCTGATGATTCCGATGATCATCGCGCGGCCCAACCGCGCGTGGCTGATCGCCGGGGTGGCGCTACTGGCCTCCGTTCTGGGCGGGCTTTTGGGCTATGCCATTGGCGGGCTGGCCTTTGAGAGCCTTGGACAGCCGATCCTTGCGAGTCTGGGCAAGTCCGACGCGATGGCAGAATTTTCCACCCGCTTCAACGACATGGGCTTTTGGGCGGTGCTGGTCGCCGGGGTCACCCCCTTCCCGTACAAAGTCATCACGATCATGTCGGGCTGGACCGGGATGCCGCTGGGCACCTTTATCATGACCTCGATCCTTGCGCGTGGGCTGCGGTTCTTCGTGGTGGCGGTGCTGCTGTGGCGCTTTGGCGCACCGATCCGAGATTTCATTGAACGGCGCTTGGGTTTGATGTTCACATTGGCCGTCGCCCTGCTGATTGGCGGCTTCATGGTGGTAAAGGTTCTATGACAGGTAAGACTTTGACTTCGTTGGCAACGCTCGGCTCAGCCGCGCTGTTGCTGGGTGCTTTTGGTTTCCAGCATCTGGGCGGCTACGCGCCTTGCCAGATGTGCCTTTGGCAGCGGTGGCCCCATGCGGCGGCAGTGCTGATTGGGGCGATCGTGCTCTTTGGCGGGCCGCGCGTGCTGGCGTGGCTGGGGGCCTTGGCGGCGGCGGTGACGGCGCTGATCGGCGTTTATCACGCAGGCGTCGAATGGGCCTGGTGGCCGGGGCCGAGTTCCTGCACCGGCGGTGGCATGGACTTGGGCAGCCTTGACGGCGGGTCGCTTCTCTCCACCGAAGGCCCGAGCGGTCTGGTCATGTGCGATGAGATCGTCTGGCAATTTCTGGGCCTGTCGATGGCGGGATGGAACGCGATTTTCTCCTTCGTCTTGGTCGGTCTTTGGGTCGCGGCGGCGCGCAAAGCGGCCTAGCCAGCAAAAAACTGACAAACTGGAAGCTCTTTCTTTCAGTTTGTTAAAAACGCCCCCCGAAACGGTCAGTTTGACGACTTGTTGTTAGACAGATGCGCGGATTATCTGAGTTCAAACAGCTCAGGAGTCCCCCATGTCGAACCAACAAAACTGTATCTTGCTGGGCGTCCCGCTGGACAGCGGCAAGCGCCGTCGCGGCTGCCTGATGGGGCCGGATGCCTATCGCACCGCGGGGCTCGAACGTGCCCTGCGCGATCTTGGCCACAGCGTCACCGATCGCGGCAATGTCGCCCCCGCGCCCTTCCAAGCGAAAGAGCACGAGAAACTGCACGCGCTGGAAGAGACCATCGCATGGACAGAGAGCCTCGCCGCTGCCGCCGATGCGGCGATGGACGACGGTTTGCCGATCTTCATGGGCGGCGACCACGCGCTGGCGCTTGGCACTGTCTTGGGCGCAATGCGCCATGCCGAAAAAGCAGGTCGCCCGCTTTTCGTGCTCTGGCTCGACGCGCATACGGATTTCCACACGCCGCAGACCAGCGACAGCGGCAACCTGCACGGCACGCCCTTGGGCTATGTCACCGGGCGCGAGGGGTTCGACGGCTTTCCAAAGATCGACACGCCCCTGCCCCACGACAATATCGCCATGATCGGGCTGCGCTCTGTCGATGCCCTCGAACGCGCGGCTTTGCAGGAGACGACCGTGACTTACGTCGACATGCGCGAGATCGACGAGAGCGGTATCGCCAAACCCTTACAGCGCTTCCTTGATAAGGTCGAAGCGGCGGGCGGCATGCTGCATGTTTCGCTGGATGTGGATTTCCTCGACCCCTCCGTTGCCCCTGCCGTGGGCACCACCGTGCCGGGCGGCGCCACGGTACGCGAAGGCCATCTGGTGATGGAGATGCTGTCGGACAGCGGCTTGATGACCTCGCTCGATCTGGTTGAGCTGAACCCCTTCCTCGATGAGCGGGGCCGCACCGCGCAACTGATGGTGGACCTCACCGCATCGGCCTTTGGCCGCCGCGTGTTCGACCGCCCCACCCGTGCCTATTGATAGAAAGACCTGAATATGACCAATCTGAACCCCTCCGACAAGGCACTGGTGCCCTTCGTTTCCGTCGATCAGATGATGAAACTGATCCACCATATCGGCGTCGAAGACATGCTGCGCGGGCTGGCCGACTATATCGAAGCCGACTTCAAACGCTGGGAGCTTTTTGACAAGACCCCCCGCGTGGCGAGCCATTCTGAGAAGGGCGTAATCGAACTGATGCCCACCTCGGACGGCGATGTCTACGGCTTCAAATACGTCAACGGCCACCCCGACAACACCAAAGACGGCTTTCAGACCGTGACCGCCTTTGGCCTGTTGGCCAATGTGGCCAACGGCTACCCGGTGTTGCTGACCGAGATGACGATCCTGACGGCCCTGCGCACGGCGGCGACTTCTGCCGTGGTGGCCCGGTTGCTGGCCCCCAAGGGCAGCCATGTCATGGCGATGATCGGCAATGGCGCGCAGTCCGAGTTTCAGAGCCTTGCGATGAAGGCGATCTGCGGCGTGGATGAGGTGCGGCTCTACGATATCGACCGCGCGGCGACCGCCAAATGCGCAGGCAATCTGGCGGGCCATGGCATCAAGGTGGTGGAATGCGACACCGCCGAAGAGGCGATTATGGGCGCGCAGATCATCACCACCTGCACCGCGGACAAGCAATATGCCACAATCCTGACCGACAATATGGTCGGCTCTGGCGTGCACATCAACGCGATCGGCGGCGACTGTCCGGGTAAGACGGAACTCGCGCCCGCGATCCTGCACCGTTCGGGCATCTTCGTGGAATTCCCCGAGCAGACCCGCATCGAGGGCGAGATCCAGCAGCTTGAGGCCGACCACCCGGTGACCGAGATCTGGCAGGTGCTGACCGGTCAGGCCGAAGGCCGCCGCGATGCGCAGCAGATCACGCTATTCGACTCCGTGGGCTTCGCGATCGAGGATTTCTCGGCCCTGCGCTATGTCCGTGATCAAATCGCCGAGACGGGGCTGTTCCAACCGCTTGATCTGCTGGCCGACCCGGACGACCCGCGCGACCTTTTCGGGATGCTGCAACGGGCGGGCTGATCAATTGGGCCACCGGCTAAGCTCGGTGGCCTTTACGCTTTGGTAACGTCATGGGCGTAGAGCCAATCAAACGCGCCCAGCATCGCGCCGGGCGCGATTTTGGAGGCGACGCGCAGCCCGGTATGGGCCGCAAACCGGATCGGGCCAGGCCGCAGGTGATAGCGTGCCGCGTTGCCTTCCGAGGTTTTGACAATGCGCCGCGCGCGGTCGATGCGGGCGGCTTGATAAGCGCCAAGTGCTGCGTCGCGGGGCTGGCGGGTCAGGCAGTCGGCCAAGACCCAAGCATCCTCTAGCGCCATATTTGCGCCCTGCGCCAGAAAGGGCAGCGTTGGATGGGCCGCATCGCCCAACAGCGCCACGCCTTCTGCCTGCCAATTGGCGGCGACGGGATGGTAATGCAGCCCCCAGAGGGTCACCTCCTGCAACGCGCCCAGCATCTGCGCCGCCTCTCCGCCGAAACCTGCGAAGGCTTGGCGTAGATTGGCGGGATCGTCATGGTGATGCCAGCCTTCGGCGGCCCAATCGGCGCGCTCTTCCACGGCGACGAGGTTGACCAATCGCCCCTCGCGCAGCGGATAGCTGACCAGATGCCGCCCCGGCCCCATGGTGACCCGCGCCTCTGGGCCGTGGTCTATGTCGTTGGGTATCAGCGCACGCCATGCCACCTGCCCCGAGAACCGCGCCTTATCCGCCCCGTTCAACTGCACCCGCCCGACCGAGTGGATGCCATCGGCGGCCACGACCAACTCCGCCCGCCGCCGTCCGCCACGGGCCATCTGCACCTGCGGCAAGGCACCGGGATGGATCGAGGCGACCTGCGCGTCGGTCTCGAAACTCACGTTGGCGCGCTGCGCGGCTTCCCGCAGCAGATCAATCAGGTCGGCACGGTGGAGGAAATAGTAACGCTGATCGTTGGCCAAGCGGGTCAAATCAAGCCGGGCCACCTGCGCGCCTTTCGCGTAGTCGCAAAGGCGCACCGCCTGCCCCCGCACGGCACCTCGGGCTTTCAGCCCATGTTCCAACCCAAGCGCGCGCAGCACGGCAAGGCCGTTGGGGCTGATCTGTAGCCCCGCGCCGATCTCGGAAAACCGCGCGGCCTGTTCAAGCAGGGTCACGGCCACGCCCTTGCGGGCCAGTGCCGTGGCCAAGGCCAGCCCGCCGATCCCGCCGCCCACGACAATTGCATTGGAAGGTTTCATTTACGCCCCAGATCGCAGGCCCCAGATCTTAGGCAAGCTGGTAGACCCCAGCTCACAAGCTTCGGATCGTGCTGGCCCCGCGCCCAAATCACAAACGCCGAAGCATGAGCCTCGGCGTGTGATGTTTCAGGTGATGTCAGTCGTCGCGGTGGACTTTCTCGCGCCGCTCGTGACGCTCTTGCGCCTCCAGCGTCATCGTGGCGATGGGCCGTGCGTCCAGCCGCTTGAGCGAGATCGGATCGCCGGTGACCATGCAGTAGCCGAACTCTCCCTCGTCGATCCGCCGCAGAGCCGCGTCGATCTTGCCGACCAATTTGCGGGCCCGGTCCCGGGTCCGCAGTTCCAGCGCGCGGTCGGTCTCTTCCGAGGCGCGGTCGGTCACATCCGGAATGTTCCGGGTGCCGTCTTGCAGTGCTTCGATGGTGTCACGGCTGCCTGCCAACAGTTCCGATTTCCAGTGGATCAGCTTGTGACGAAAGTACTCAAGCTGACGGTCATTCATGAATGGTTCGTCCTCGGCCGGACGATAGTCGTCCGGCAGGAAAACTTCCTGCTTCATTTGTTTTTCCCCGGCGGTTTTCAACTCAGACATTAAAAAGGCCTGTCTCCCGACATCTTCCCTGCCGCAGCGTCTATCTGAGCGGGTAACAATTGTCACTACACAATCCCTTTGATTTTTGGTTAAAGGCCAAGGATCAAGCGCCCGTCACACGAGGTTGAAAACAAGATGAAATTTCAAGGCACCAAAGACTACGTCGCCACCGATGACCTGAAAATCGCAGTCAATGCGGCGGTTACCTTGGAGCGGCCCCTTCTTGTGAAAGGCGAGCCCGGCACCGGAAAAACCGAATTGGCGCGGCAGGTCAGCGATGCCTTGGGTCTGCGCATGATCGAATGGAACATCAAATCGACCACACGCGCGCAACAGGGGCTTTATGAATACGATGCCGTGAACCGGTTGCGCGACAGCCAATTGGGCGACGAGCGGGTGCATGACGTCAAAAACTACATCCGCAAGGGCAAGCTCTGGCAGGCCTTCGATGCCGATGAAAAGGTCGTGCTGCTGATCGACGAGATCGACAAAGCCGATATCGAATTCCCCAACGATCTGTTGCAGGAACTCGATAAGATGGAGTTCTTCGTCTACGAGACGGGTGAGACGATACGCGCGCGTCAGCGCCCCATCGTCATCATCACCTCCAACAATGAAAAAGAACTGCCCGACGCTTTCCTGCGCCGCTGTTTCTTTCACTACATCCGCTTTCCAGAGATGGAGACGCTCAAGCAAATCGTCGAAGTGCACCATCCGGGCATCAAACAGCAACTGCTGACCACCGCGCTGACGCAGTTCTATGAGATCCGCGAGCAGCAGGGGCTGAAGAAAAAACCCTCGACCTCCGAGGTGCTGGATTGGCTGAAACTGCTGCTGGCCGAGGATATGGACGCCGAGGATCTGGCCAAGGATGGCCCCAACGCCCTGCCCAAACTGCATGGTGCGCTGCTGAAAAACGAGCAGGATGTGCATCTGTTCGAGCGACTGGCCTTTATGGCGCGCCGCCAGCGGTAGCGCGGCAACACCCATGCGACTTTACGTCAAAAGCGGGTATTTTCCTCGCTTTTGATTTTTTGCCTGCCTAGGCTGAGGTCAATCACGGGCATCAAGACCCGGGTTTAAACGACCGATGGGGCAGGCAAATGCAAGGACAGACAGCGGCAGCGCCATGCGCAGTTTGCGATAGATCACAGCGGAATAGGTCGCGCAAAGGCCCAAGCGCATGAGGCGCGGGGTAAAGGCGCGGCTGATCCTGCCGCTGATGATGTTGCTGAACGCCTGCGTGCCGGCCTCTCACTCCGAGGTCGCGACCCGCGCGGTGATCGCCGACAGCACCCTGCCCCCGATGAAGCAGTTCGCCCAAGCGCGCCCGACTGCGCCGCATGTGTCGAATACTGCCTTGGCCGAAGATTTCCTTGATCTGTCCTTCCGGATGGAAAGCGGCCGCGCCCTGCCCGTGCTGACCCGCTTTGAGGGGCCGATTACCCTGCGCGTTCTGGGGCAACCGCCCGCGACCTTGGGGCCGGACCTTGCGCGGCTGCTGGCCCGCCTGCGCCGGGAAGCCGGGATGGAACTGCGTGAGGTTACGGGTGGAGAGGCGAGCATCACCATTCAAGCGGTGAACCGCAGCCAGATCCGGCGGCTTTTGCCGCAGGCGGCCTGTTTCGTGGTGCCGAATGTCAGCACACTTGAAGAGTACCGCCGCACGAGGCGCTCCGCCGCCACCGATTGGACCCGCCTGACCGAGCGGCGCAAATTGGCGATTTTCCTGCCCAATGACGTAAGCCCGCAAGAAAGCCGCGACTGCCTGCATGAGGAACTGGCCCAAGCGCTTGGGCCGCTGAACGATCTCTACCGCTTGCCGGACTCGGTCTTTAACGACGACAACGTGCATACGGTGCTGACCGGCTTCGACATGCTGGTGCTGCGCATCTACAATGACCCGGCGCTGCGCTCAGGCATGACCCGCGACGAGGTCGCCGCGCGCCTGCCGGGCATTTTGGCGCGGCTAAACCCCGGCGGCGGCACTGTTGCCCCCCGCCCCGCGCGCGCCACGCCGCAGGTCTGGAGCCGGGCCATCCAGACGGCCCTTGGCCGCGACGTGGGCCGCAACGCCCGGATGTCTGCGGCCCAAGACGCGCTGCGCATCGCCCAAGCGCAGGGTTGGCAGGACAACCGCCATGCATTTTCGCACTACGCCATGGGCCGCGTCACGCAGATGACCGATCCTGCCGCCGCGCAGACGCATTACCAGATGGCAGACACCCTCTATTCCCGCACCCCCGGCACCACGCTGCACCGCGCCTATGTCGCCACACAGCGCGCGGGCTATGCGGTGACCATCGGCGATGGGGCCGGCGCACTTGCCTTGATCGAGCCGCATCTTCCCATCGCCGAGGCCAGCGAAAACGCCGCCCTTCTGGCCACGCTCATGCTGCTCAAGGCTGAAGCGCTAGAGATCGAAGGCCGCGGCATTGAGGCGCGCCGCGTCAGGCTGGACAGCATCGGCTGGGCGCGATACGGCTTTGGCCCTGACTGGGCCGTGCGGGCCAAGCTGCGCGAGATCGCGTCCCTGAACCCGCGCAATGGATAGGCCTGCAAAATAGACGGGCAATAGGTTATGATAGCACTCGGATTGGCATTGATCGGCGCGGTAATCGGTGGGCTGACGGCCCGCAAACGTGGCGGCAACCGCAAAGACATCGCGCAATATGCAACGGGCTACGGCTTTGCCTTCCTGATCGTCGGCATGATCGCCACGGTTCTTTTGGACCGCGCGCTGAGCCTCTGATGTTTCTGCCGTTCTTCGATCAGCTCCGCCGCCACGGTGTTCCGGTCTCGCTGCGCGAGTTTCTGGCCTTTCTTGAAGGCATGAAGGCGGGGCTGGCCACCTATGACGTTGAGGCGTTTTACTACCTCGCCCGCGTGTCGATGGTGAAGGACGAGCGCAACATCGACAAGTTCGACCGCGCCTTTGCAGCGGCCTTTAAGGGGCTGGAGAACATCAGCCTTGATGATGTGCTCGAGGCCGTAGACCTGCCCGAAGACTGGCTGCGCAAGATGGCCGAAAAGCACTTGAGCGAAGAAGAAAAGGCCGAGATCGAAGCCGCGGGCGGGTTCGACAAGCTGATGGAAACGCTGAAAAAGCGGCTCGAAGAGCAAAAGGGTCGGCATCAGGGCGGCTCGAAATGGGTCGGCACGGCGGGCACTTCGCCTTTCGGCGCTTATGGCTACAACCCCGAAGGTGTGCGGATCGGCCAAAAGGAAAGCCGCCACCAGCGCGCGGTCAAGGTCTGGGACAAGCGCGAGTTCCGCAATCTGGATGACAACGTCGAGATCGGCACCCGCAACATCAAACTGGCGCTGAAGCGCTTGCGCCGTTGGGCACGCGACGGGGCGGCAGAGGAGTTCGACCTGAACGGCACCATCCGCGCCACGGCAGAGCATGGCTATCTGGATGTGAAAACCCGGCCAGAGCGGCGCAATGCCGTGAAAGTGCTGCTGTTTCTCGACATCGGCGGCTCCATGGATCCGCATGTGAAGGTCGTTGAAGAGTTGTTCAGCGCGGCGCGGGGCGAGTTCAAACATCTTGAGCATTTCTATTTCCACAACTGCCTCTACGAAGGCGTCTGGCGCGACAACCGCCGCCGCTGGGACGCGCAGATCCCCACCCATGAGGTGCTGCGCAGCTACGGCTCTGATTATAAATGCATCTTCGTCGGTGACGCCTCCATGTCGCCCTATGAGATCGCCTATCCCGGCGGCGCGAATGAGCATTGGAACGCGGAGGCCGGTGCCACATGGCTCGCCCGTGCGCGGGATCAATGGCCCAACCATCTGTGGATCAACCCGGTGCCGGAACGGCAATGGGGCTACACCCAGTCGATCGCGATGATCCAAGAGATTTTCGGCCCCGGGGCCATGGTGCCGATGACTCTCGAAGGGCTGAGCCGGGGCATCAAGACCATGACGCGATCTTGAACGCTCGGCCTTGAAACCTTTCCGCCCTGCGCCAGTTGAGGGGACGAACGCAAGCTCCTTGAAAGGATATTCCAATGGCTTCGATCGTGAAAACCGGCAGCGCAAAATGGGAAGGCTCGCTCAAAGAGGGCAAGGGCCATGTCTCAACCCAAAGCGGTGTGCTGTCTGACCAGCCCTATGGCTTCAACACCCGTTTCGAAGGCAAGGAAGGCACCAACCCAGAAGAGCTGATCGGTGCTGCCCACGCGTCTTGTTTCTCCATGGCGCTGTCGATGATCCTTGGGCAAAGCGACCTGACGCCCGACAGCATCGAGACAAAGGCAGAAGTGCATCTGGAAGAAAAAGACGGCGGCTTCCACGTGCCCAAAGTGCATCTGACGGTCGAGGCCAGCATCCCCGGCGCGAGCCAAGAGGACTTCGACAAAGCCGCGAAGACCGCCAAAGAGAACTGCCCGATCTCCAAGCTGCTGACCGCCGAGATCACGATGGACGCAAAACTCGTCTGATCGCATGACATGGAACCGGGGGCGCGGCCTTGTGCCGCTTGCCCCCGGCCCTCGGCGCGCCCATATTGCGGGCATGATCCGCTTTCTCCCCATTCTGCTTGCCATCCTTTACGCGCTGGCCATGTATCGTTTTTCCGCTTGGCGCACGGCGCGCGAGTTGGACGCGAAATCGACCCCCTTGGTGGACCCCAAACTCAACGACATGAGCGCCAAGATGGCCAAGGCGTTGGACCTGCCGCGCATCAAGGTGCATCTTTATGAGATCGAACCGGTCAACGGGCTGGCAGCCCCCGATGGGCGCATTTTCATCACCCGCGGATTTTACAACAAGTTCCGTCAAGGCGCTGTAACGGCTGAGGAATTGGCGAGCGTCATCGCGCATGAGTTGGGCCATGTGGCGCTTGGCCACTCGCGGCGGCGGATGATTGATTTCTCGGGTCAAAACGCCCTGCGCACGGCGCTGGCGATGGTGCTGGGGCGGATCATTCCCGGTATCGGTGTGCTGATCGCCAGCGGGCTGACAAGCCTGCTAGCTGCCCGCCTCTCACGCGGGGATGAGTATGAGGCCGATGCCTATGCCGCCGCCCTGCTGACCAAAGCGGGCATCGGCATCGGCCCACAGATTTCCTTGTTCGAGAAGTTGGACGCGCTAAGCCAAAACGGCGCTGGACGCCCGCCCGCTTGGCTGCTGAGCCACCCCAAGACCGAGGAGCGTGTCGCCGCGTTGCGCAAGCTGCAACTGCGGTGGGAGGGCTAGGCCAGAGCCTTTGCCAGCCGCGGCAGCCGTGCCTTTTTCAGCAGGGCGCGCATCTCCCATTGCTCGCCCGACAGCCGCCGCGCCTCTTGCAAGACGGCGTCGGCCACGGGGGCGACCAATTCCGGTGTCGCTTGCCAAATCCCATGCAGATAGCTGTCAGGATCGGCCCGGCTCAGGCCCTCTTCGGCGAGGATTTGGCGGGGGAAATCCTTGGCGTTCAGCGTCAGGATCATGTCGGCGCTGCTGGCCACGGCGACGGCCAGAACGTGAATGTCATTCGCATCCGGCAACCAAAGCCGCGCCTGTAGGCTGGGGGAGGCCGCGCGTTCGGCCCCCGGCCAGTTGCCGCGCAGCAGTGCGATCTCGGCGCGCGCTTGTGCTTCGCCCGTAGGCCCAAGCTTGATCGCCGCGCGGGCCCATTCTTCTAAGATACGCGCCGACCAAATCGGCTCGAACGCGCCCCGGGCGGCCACGCCGAGCACCATTTCGCGCATCACCGTCGGGTAGAGCACGCAGGTGTCGATCAGCACGCGGGGGCGCGTTTCCATCACAGGCGGAAGAACAGCGACTTGAGGTAGCCGCTTTCCGCAAGCTGCGGCAGTTGCGGGTGGTCCGCCCCGGCAAAGCCGGTGTGCAGCAGCATGGCACGGCGTCCGGCCCGACCGATGCCGCGCACGGAAGCGGTGCGGAATTGGTTCAGATCAGCGGCATGCGAGCAAGAGCAGAGGCCCAGAATACCATTCTCTGCCACCAGCTGCGCCGAGAGCCGTGCGACACGCTCATAGGCGCGCAGCCCCGCGTCGACCGCTTGGCGCGAGGGGGCAAAGGCGGGCGGGTCGCAGATCACCACGTCAAAGGTCTCGCCCTCATCGCGCAGGGCGGTAAGCACGTCGAAGGCATCGCCTTGGCGGGTCGCGAAACGGTCTTGCATGTTCATCGCGGCGGCTCCGGCCTCGGCCAGTTCCAGGGCGGGGGCGGAGCCGTCGACGGCCAATGCTGATGACGCGCCATTCGCCAGAGCGGCGAGGGAGAAGCCGCCGACATGGGCAAAGACATCGAGCACCCGTGCCCCATTGCGCGCGAGATTGGCGGCAAAGGCATGGTTGGGGCGTTGGTCGTAGAACAGACCGGTTTTCTGCCCGCCGGTAAGGTCGGCCATATAGGTCGCGCCATTCATCGGCACGGGCAGCGGGCCTTCGGGGGTCTCCCCCACCAACGTAGACGAAGCATCGTCGAGCCCTTCAAGCTTGCGCGTCCGGCCAGAGGCGTTTTTCAACACGTTGGCCACGCCGGTCACCGATTGCAGCGCGGCCACCAGCGGTGTCAGCAGCGCATCGGCCCAAGCGGCGTTGGGCTGGATCACGCAGGTATCGCCAAAGCGGTCAATGATGACGCCCGGCAGGCCATCGGCCTCGGCGTGGATCAGGCGGTAATAGGGTTGATCGTAAAGCTGGCTGCGCAGGGCAAGGGCGCGACTAACGCGCGCCTCGAACCACGCCTGATCCACCTGCGCCTCTGCGTCTTGGTCGATCATCCGGGCGATGATTTTGGAGGTCGGATTGACCGCGACCAGCCCCATGGGCTTGCGGTCGGCGTCTTCCAGCAGCGCCAGCGTGCCGGGGGCAAGCCCCCGCGTGCGGCGGTCGGTGACCAGTTCATTGGCATAGACCCAAGGAAAGCCGTGGCGGATGGCGCGGGCATTGGCCTTGGGCAAAAGGCGCACCACGGGAAGCGTGGCAGGCTGCGGGGCGGAGGGGGTTTGGGGCGTTGTCATAGCGCCCCTCGTACTGCGTTCGCGCGGCTGGGGAAAGAGGTTTCGCAGGCCCAGATCGGCGTTCAGTTGCGCGCCCTCCCCCGCCAACCGCCCCTGCGGCGCGGGGTGGTGAGCGTCGTCTGCCCCTCGCGCAGCACTTGGGTCATCGGGTGACCCGCGGCGGCCGCACCGTAGCGTTCCAGCAAACGGGTGATGGCGACCGCGTTGTCGTGGCCTTCCGGCAAGCTCAACGCCCAGTCGAGAAAGATGCTGCGGCATTCGGCGGGGCCAATCCCCTCCATCCGGTAGGATTCGCGGATCAAACCCTTTGGGTCATCTGGATCGCTCATGCCCCCTCTTGCCCCGGCTCGGGCAGCGCCGCGTCGATGATCTGAGCCGCGGTGGCGTAATCTCCCTGCATCTTGGCCTCCAATGCCGCAAGATCGTCACAAGCTAACACTCGACAGAGAAAGCTCGCCCCCGCCTGCCCCATTGTCCGCGCATCAATCGGATTGGCAGACAGCAGACGCGCGGCGCAATTCAGGGTCCATGCGTTGGTATAGGCCGACGAAAGCGCCGCTTCCGCCTGCCCATCAATCACGTTTTCGCCGCGCGCGGCGGCAAGGCCCGCGTCGATCTCACGCGCGCCAGTGCCGCCGATAAGCGCGCCTGCCTGCGCGAACAGTTCGATATCCTGCAAGCGGCCCGCGCCCGTCTTGGCGTCGAGCGGCCCTGCAGGGCTGCGGGCGGCGGCGATGCGCTGGCGCATCTTCGCGACCTCGCCCAGCACCTTGTCGCGCGGGGCGGCGCGGCTGAGGATTTCAGCCCGAAGCGCTTCGACATCGCGGCCCAGATCCTCTGCCCCCGCGATCACCCGTGCGCGGGTAAGGGCCAGATGCTCCCACACCCATGCCTGCTCTTTCTGGTAGCTCTCAAAGCTGGCGAGGCTGGTCGCCACTGGCCCCTGATTGCCCGAAGGCCGCAGGCGCATGTCGATGTCGTAAAGCTTGCCTTGGGCCATCGGCGCGGTCATCGCGGTGATCATCGCTTGGGTAAGCCGGGCATAATAGCTGCGCGTGGCGAGGGGTTTGGGGCCGTCGGAACTGTCCACCCCATCGGCATCATAAATCACCAGCATATCGAGGTCGGAGGTCGGCGTTAGCCGCCCAGCCCCAAGCGAGCCCATGCCAAGGATCACCGCCCCGCGTCCCGGCGGCGGGCCATGCCGGGTGGCGAATTGATCGACGACCACGGGCCAGAGCGCCTGCAAGACCGCTTGGGCCAACTCGGCATATTGGCGCCCGGCGGTGGCCGCGTCGATCAGCCCGCGCAGCAGATGCACGCCGATCCGAAAATGCCATTCGCGCGCCCAACGGCGGGTGCCATCAAGACGCAACTCGTAATCGGCCTCTGCCGCGAGATGCTGTTGCAACATTTCGGTCAGCTTGGTCTGCCCCGGCCAGTCCGAAAAGAAATCACCCCCAATCACCGCATCGAAGACGCCCGAGTTGCGCGACAGATGCGCAGCCAACGCAGGCGATGTGGCGACGATATCCACCAAAAGATCGCCCAGTTGCGGATTGGCCCGCAGAAGCGAGAAAAGCTGCACCCCGGCGGGCAGGCCAGCGAGGAACCCGTCAAAGGCCAAAAGCCCTTCGTCCGGTTTGGCAGATTGCGCCAAACGGTCCAGCAGCAGTGGCTTCAGCCGCCCGAAAATATCCGCCCCCCGTTCCGAGCGCAGCGCGGGATAGCTGGGCCAGCGGCCCAGCACAGAGGTGTCGAATTGATGCGCCGGGCGGGCCGCTTCGGGCTCCTCCCGCGTGGCGGCGAAAAAGCTTTCGATCAGGTCGTGCACGGCTTGCAGCCGTTCGTGAAGATCGGCGCGCAAGTCTTCGACATCCATGTCCATCATGGCGGCCAGCCGGTCGAAATCGGCATCATTGCGGGGCAGCGTGTGGGTCTGAGCGTCTTGCACCATCTGCAACCGGTGCTCGACCGTGCGATGCGCGCGGTAGTGATCGCCGAGCGTTTCGGCGACCTCTTTTGGCACCCAGTTCTTCTCGGCCAGCACCTGCAACCCTGCCAGTGTCCCACGGAGCCGCAACTCCGCATCGCGGCCCCCGGCGATGAGCTGTCGGGTCTGGGTGAAAAACTCAATCTCGCGGATGCCGCCCCGCCCCAGTTTCATGTCATGCCCCGGAAGGGTGATCGGGCCGCCCAAGCCCTTGTGCTCGCGGATCGCCAGCCGCATGTCATGCGCATCTTGGATGGCGGCGAAATCCAGATGGCGGCGCCAGACGAAGGGGCGCAATGATTGCAAAAACGCCTTTCCCGCCGCGATATCACCGACCGCCGGACGGGCCTTGATATAGGCCGCGCGTTCCCATGTGCGGCCTAGGCTTTCGTAGTAGCGCTCGGCTGCCTCCATCGCGATGCAGACCGGGGTGACCGCCGGGTCGGGGCGCAGGCGAAGATCGGTGCGAAAGACGTAGCCCTGCGCGGTAATGTCGTTCAATGTGCCCGACATCGCCCGCGTCGCCTTGACGAAGGCGCTGCGGGCGGCGTGGAAATCATCAGGCGCGAAGCGGCTTTCGTCAAAGACGCAAATGAGGTCGATGTCTGAGGAATAATTCAGTTCCCGCGCGCCCATTTTACCCATGGCAAAGACAACCATGCCCGCGCAGTCGGCCAGATCGTCCATCGTCATCCCCGGCAGTTTGCCGCGTTTGATCTGTGCCGCCAGCCCCGCACGCAGGGCCGCCCCGCAAGCGGCATCGGCGTAATCGGTCAGCGCGCCGGTCACCTCTTCCAGCGACCATGCCCCGCCCAGATCGGCCAGCGCGGTCAGAAGCGCCATGCGCCGTTTGCCCTGCCGTAGCCCATCGGCCAGCCGGTCGGGCGCAAATTCTGCCGCCGCGGCGCAATTGGCGGCCAGAGCGGCCTCGGGGTTTTCCACGGCCTCGCCAAGCCAAGCCGCTTCCTTTTCCAAAAGCGCCATCAGATAGGGCGCGGTAGAGGCGGCAGCCGAGATCATCTCGCGCAGGTCCGGCGCAAGATCGGGCAAGAGCGCCGCCGCATCCTGCGCGCGTTCGCGGTGATAGATGCGGGGAGAGCGGGTGATCCGGGCGGCAAGCGATGGGTCTGTCATGGGGCCAGCTTTGCGGGCTGATCCAAGCGGCGTCAATGGGGGTTGCGGCACGGCGCGGCCTTGCTACGACTTTGGCGTGCGCCCCAGGGTGGCGCCATGTAGCAAGGGGCAAAGAATGAGCAAGAGTTTGAAACGGGTCCGCGCCACGCTGGAGGCCGCAGGGGTGACGCCAGAGATACGCGAGACGACCCTAGCACGCACGGCGGTCGATGCGGCCACCGCACTTGGCTGTGCGGTCGATCAGATTGCCAAATCCATCGTCCTTCGCGGCGAAAACAGCGGTGCAGCGCTGCTTTTCATCACCGCGGGCGCTCAGCAGGTCGATCTGGACCGTGCCGCAGCACTGGCCGGGGAACCACTGGGCAAGGCCGATGCCGCGCTGATCCGGGCGCAGACCGGCTTTGCCATCGGCGGCGTGGCACCGCTGGGCCATATCACGCCACCCCGCGCTTGGTTTGACCGAAATCTGCTGCAATTCCCGCTGGTCTGGGCCGCTGCAGGCACGCCGCACCACGTTTTCTGCCTTGAGCCGCAGAAAATGGCGCAGCTTTCCGGCGCGCAGGTTACTGATTTTACTGTCGTTTCCCAAGCAATGTAAAAAACATTCACATAGCCCCTTGCGAAAGGGCCCCGGCGTGCCGATCTATTCAATGTGAAAGACATTCACATCATCCGAAACGCCCGGGCCGGCGACAGGCCCGTCACGACTGAAAGGCTCAACAATGACGACAGTGACCACCGACCCGACCTATGCCCCCCGCAGCAGCTGGCTGGCAAGGGCCGAAAGCTGGATGGACGCACGCGGCAAAGGCGCTTGGATCGCCGCCATGGTGCTCGGCTTCATCTTCTTCTGGCCCCTTGGCCTCGCCCTTCTTGCCTATATGACTTGGAGCAAACGCATGTTCTCTTCGAAATCCTGCAGCCGCAAATCCAGCCGTGCGATGATGTCGCGCAACACCGGCAACAGCGCCTTTGACGCCTATAAGGCAGACACGCTGCGCCGTTTGGAAGAGGAACAGGGCAATTTTGAGGCTTTCCTTGAGCGTCTGCGCGAAGCCAAGGACAAGGCCGAGTTCGACCAGTTCATGGATGAGCGCGCCAAACGGGACGAGACGCCCACAAG
>NZ_LWER01000207.1:0-4737 GCF_001634775.1 Sulfitobacter sp. HI0027 | reverse complement strand
CCGGCTTTGGTTTTTTCGGACATCGTTACCTGGTGCTGGCGCCGAGATGGTCTAGTGCTCTGAGTCTGACACTTCCTACCTGTTTCCGCGAGTTTCATCGAGCTTGTCCAGCGCGCGACGTTCCCGGGTGAGGATATCCTCTGCGGTTTTGGTCCATTTGAAGGGCCTTGGCTTCTCGTTGTGGTGGGCCAGATAGTCGTAGATCGCGGCCTCAAGATCATCGACGCTGGAATAGCTGCCGCGCCGGATGCGCCTTGATGTGATCTCGGCAAAGAAGCGCTCCACCAGGTTCAGCCATGACGCGCTGGTGGGCGTGAAGTGCAGCTTGAAGCGCGGATGCTTTTCGAGCCAGGCCTTTACCTCAGGCGTCTTGTGGGTGGCGTAGTTGTCGAGCACCAGATGCACATCGCGCCGCGTGGGCACAGCCTTGTCGATCTGTCGGAGGAATTTCAGGAACTCCTGCGCACGATGGCGTGGCATGCAATCGCCAATGACGGTGCCTGATTTCACATCCAGCGCAGCAAACAGCGTGGTCGTGCCATGGCGTTTGTAATCGTGCGTTACGGTCGCGGCACGGCCCTTCTTGAGCGGCAGTCCGGGCTGGGTGCGATCCAGCGCCTGGATCTGGGATTTCTCATCGACGCAGAGCACCACGGCACGGTCTGGCGGGTCGAGGTAGAGCCCGACGATATCGGTGACCTTCTCCTCGAACTTTGGGTCGTTCGAGACCTTGAACCCCTTCGTGAGATGCGGCTTCAAGCCAGCTTCTGCCCAGATGCGGCCGACGCTCGACGGCGAGATGCCCATGGCTTCGGCCATTAGCGCGCGGCTCCAGTGCGTTGCATTGGGCGGGGTTTCCTGCACCGTCTTGGCGATCACCTTCAGCCTTGTTTCCACGGGCAAAGGCGGCACCCGCGAGGGTCGCGTCTTGTCACGCTTGAGACCGGCCACGCCCTCATCGGGGTAGATTCCGGCTGAGTGCAGAATGACACCCTAAGCCAGCCCTTCATCGTTTTTTCCACTTATACTCGCCTGTGAGGAGGATGTGTGCCCATCCGAGAGGCGAGATGTGCCCCAGGAGATCGGATGGACAGTCTAATCCGACGTGTTGGCGCCGTGTGACAGCCTGCCCGAGGTGCTTGGTGTTCCAGTAGATGATGATGGCGGCCAGCAGGTTCAGCCCTGCCATACGGTAGTGCTGACCTTCGACGGTCCGATCGCGGATTTCGCCCTGCCGCCCGATGCGCAGGGCGTTTTTTAGGGCGTGATGGGCCTCGCCCTTGTTGAGGCCAATCTGGGCACGACGCTGCATGTCGGCATCAAGCAGCCAGTCGATGATGAAGAGCGTGCGCTCGATGCGACCGATTTCACGCAGGGCAAGTGCAAGCTCATGCTGTCGTGGATAGGCCGCAAACTTCTTGAGCAACTGACTGGGCGGCATGATGCCCGCCGCCATCGTGGCCACGGCCCGCAGGATATCCGGCCAGTTCTGGACGATGAGGCCCTCCCTGATCTTGCCGCCGATCAGGCCGCGCAGCTCCTTCGGCGCGGCGGCCGGGTCAAAGAGATACAGCCGTTTCGAGGGGAGGTCCCGTATGCGCGGAATAAACCGGAAGGCCAGCAGCGAGGTGACGGCAAAGACGTGGTCGGTGAAGCCACCGGTGTCAGCATACTGCTCTTTGACCTTTCGGCCCGCTTCGTTCATCAGCAGCCCGTCCAGGATGTAGGGTGCTTCGCTCACGGTGGCGGGAATGTTTTGTGTTGCGAAGGGTCCAAACTGATCGGAGACATGCGTGTAAGCCTTTAGCCCTGGCTCAGATCCGTATTTGGCGTTGATAAGATTCATCGCTTCACCTTGCCTCGCGGCGGGGAAGAATTGTCCGTCGCTGGACGCGGTGACGCCGCCGCCCCAGAACTTGGCCATGGGCAGGCCCGCTTGCGCGTCAATCACCATGGCGAGCGCGCGGTTAATTGCGTCGCTTTCAATATGCCATCGCGACAGGCGCGAGAGCTGCATGTAATCGTGGGTATTGGTGGCCTCGGCCATTTTACTCAACCCAAGGTTTAGCCCCTCGGCCAGCAATACGGTCAGCAGCCCGATGCGATCGGTACAGGGGGAGCCAGTGCGCACGTTGGTGAAGGCATCTGTGAAGCCGATGTCTTCATCGACCTCCTGCAGTAAATCGGTGATGCGCACGGCGGGCAGGCGATCATAGAGAGCAAGCACCAGAGCCTCTGCTGCTTCGGGCACGGCTGCGGGCAGCCGGTCAACTTTCAGAACGCCGTTTTCTATGGAGCCGCCGGGAATGGCCCCAGACCGCGCTGCCTTTGCCAGCCGGTCAAGCCCATCTGTCAGCCGCGCCTTGCGGTCTTCAAGCCAGCTTTCCGGATCAAACGGAACGGTCAATCTGGGCGTGGCCTGTGCAGCTTCAACCGGAACCAAGACCTCTTTCAGATCTGCATAACGACGTGAATGGGCCAGCCAGATATCGCCCGATCGAAACGCTTCGCGGAGATGGGACAGAACGGCCACCTCCCAGAGCCGGTGATCATCGGTCGCCTGAGCGTTAAGGTGGCGGTGCCATTTGGAACCACGCCGTAGAAAGCTTGTGGATTGAGATTTGCTATTCCCATCATCAGCAATGATCTGTGCCGCTTGCTCCAAGGGCCGCGCCACAGCGGCCCCGTGGATATCCAAAGCTCGCAGCATACGCGGTGCATATCGCCGGAACCGATGATACCCTTGCACGACATGGACTATAGGGTCAGCGGACATCGTATTCGTCAGTTCGGCGGCGGTTGCCACAAGACCTTCAAGCTGAAGCCAACCACAGGACATTTCGGTTGCCACATCAAGGGAGGCCTCATCCCCCTTGGCCTCCAAAAGGGCAGCGCCCAAGGCTTTGAAGGAGCGAAGTGTGTCGTGCAGGGCGGATTTTGCATCCGCTATGCGCGTGTCACACAACCTTTTCGCATCCTGCCAGGTCTTACCCACGATCCGGTCATGGGTCTCGACCACCGCATCGGCAATCCCCGCGTGCCATTCTATGGCGCAGACCGCGAGAATGGCCAGGCGCCGGTCGCTGGTAATGTCTCGCAGGCCATCGGCAAAATATCGTTCGCCCTGACGGCGCAGTTGCGTAACCCGGTGGGGCGGCAAACCCTCAAGAATGTCGGGTGCCAACTCCATCTCCTGTAAAAACTCCAAGCGATCAAGAAGGCGGCTGGCCCCCGCCGAATTCTTGCCGACCTCAAACTGCCGAAGCCAGATGAACCGGCTGACCGTGCCATCGACCATCTCCGTTAATAAATTATCCAACCGGCCCTTCAGCTTATCATTCAGTCGGTCAGTGATCCGGCTCTCAATGCGGCGCTCGGCGGCGACGAGGGCGTCAGCACAAAGCCGTTCGATAACAGACACACCGGGCAGGACCGTCTGGGTGCGGCGGCATTCCTCGACAAACCGCCGGGCGAGGCCCTCATTTGATCGAGCAGTCTCTGCCTCTCGTTCAAGCCAGCCCTTCAGATCACGCGCACCACGCCCAGAGAACATTTTGTAGCCGTATATTTCCCGAAGCTCCTGCAGATGTTGCTGTCGGGTTTGGCGCCGCGCCGCATAGGGTAGGATTTCATCACCTGTCAGACCCAGTTGGGCTCCAATAAAGCGAATGGCCTGCTCGGGAATGACCTCATGGGAAGACAGAAGTCGCCCAGGGTATCGCAAGGCACATAGTTGCAGGGCGAAGCCGATCCGGTTTTCGGCGCGACGCCGTGCGTTGATGTGGTCAAGGTCGTCATCGGCAAGCGTGTAATGTCGAAGGAGCGAAAGTTCATCGATAGGGAGATCAAAAAGGGCCGAACGCTGGCGCTCGGTCAGGATGCTGCGGTGCGCCATGTTTCTTTTGCTTTCTATTTTGGGTTTGCTTATCTTTGATTAAGATAATTAATAAGGAATAGCTTTTATGAGCGGAAGCAGAGCATCTGCCAGAGCATCACAAACATTCGTTTGTGAAACATGCTGATCGGCTATGCTCGCGTCTCAAAAGCCGACGGCAGCCAGTCCCTCGACTTGCAGCGGGATGCGCTGATCGCGTCAGGCGTCGAAGAGGACCAGATTTACTCGGATCTGGCATCCGGAAAGAAAGATGACCGCTCAGGTCTGGAGGCCTGCCTCAAGGCATTGCGGGATGGCGATGTTCTGGTTGTGTGGAAGCTTGACCGCTTGGGCCGCAGCCTGCACCATCTTGTCAAAACCGTCAGCTTGCTGTCCGAGCGCGGCGTTGGCCTCAAGGTGCTCACCGGACAAGGCGCGCAGATCGATACAACAACTGCGGCAGGACGACTTTCATTTGGCATCTTTGCGGCCTTGGCCGAATTTGAAAGTGAGTTGATCCGCGAACGCACAATGGCCGGGCTCCAAGCCGCCCGCGCCCGTGGCCGGAAAGGTGGAAGGAAGTTTGCGCTGACAAAAGCGCAGGTCCGTATGGCGCAAGCCGCCATGGCCAATCGCGACACGTCTGTTAGTGATCTCTGCAAGGAGTTGGGGATCAAGCCTGTTACGCTCTATCGATACGTAGATCCAAACGGAAATCTGCGTGAATACGGAAGCCGCGTCCTCAAAATGCCTTAGGGTGTCATTCTGCACTCAGCCGGAATCCACCCCCATCTCATGCGCCGCCGCTTGCCCATGCGGGTGTTGCCGATGTCATCAACACAGCCTTCTGCCCGAGACGACGA
>NZ_LWER01000206.1:0-1124 GCF_001634775.1 Sulfitobacter sp. HI0027 | reverse complement strand
TTTTTGGCAATGTAGCCGGCACATTCTAAACTGGGTTGCGACACTTCCGGTATCTTGCTGAAAAAGCAAGGAGAACAGACATGGCACATACAGAGCTGGATTTGCGTGAAAGACGCATCATCGAGGACATGCTCAGAGCAAAATTCTCGATCAACAAAATAGCCGCTGAGCTTGGGAGACACCGCTCAACAGTCTATCGCGACATAAAGCGGAATTTTTACATTGATGGCGAAATGCCAAATCTCAGTGGCTACTATTGTGTGATTGCACAGCGGAAGGCAGAAGCTCGACGTGCGCGGCGGCGGAAATTGATCCGTCTCCCTAAGCTTCGGAAGGCTGTTATCACTCAGTTGAAAGAAGGCTGGTCGCCCGAGCAGATTGCCGGTCGGCTTACATTCGAAGGACATGCCATTCGCGTCAGCCATGAGACGATCTACGCCCATGTTTACAGCGCTGAGGGACAATCCGAAGAATTAGCCAGATACCTTCCAAGTCGTCGCAAGAAACGACGGTCCCGGTATGCCAGACGCCCCCGAGACCAGGTATTCCCGCTGGATCGGTCCATTCACGAGCGCCCTGAACATGTGAAGACACGCGAGGCGTTCGGTGACTGGGAAGGCGATCTGATGATCTTTGAACGTGCCAATGGCAAGATGAACGTGGCTTCGCTCGTCGAACGCAAGACCAGGTTCGCCGTCCTGTTTCGCAACAACGACCGCAGTTCGACCCACTTCATGCGCAAGCTGATGGATGTGATGGAACCCCTACCCCAGCCGGCCCGCAAATCGATCACCTTTGACCGTGGTTTCGAATTCCGGGAGTGGAGAAAGCTCAAGTCGGGCATCGGCACTGACAGCTGGTTTTGTGACCCACAAGCACCCTGGCAAAAAGGCTCGGTCGAGAACCTCAACAAACGCGCACGGCGATATCTTCCCCGTGACACCCAGCTCGCGGCGCTCTCAAATCGCAATATGAAGGCGATTTGTGACCGCCTCAACGGCACGCCAAGAAAGTGCCTTGGTTGGCGCACACCGACGGAAGCGTTCAGGGAAGAGTTGAGGAAACTGAGATAGCGGAAACTGTCGCAACGACCCTTGAGACACCATTGGCGCGCGCTACCCTCA
>NZ_LWER01000205.1:2500-6071 GCF_001634775.1 Sulfitobacter sp. HI0027 | reverse complement strand
AAAAGAGTAGTTTTACAAAACAAAACCGCCGCAGCTTAATAGCTACGGCGGTTTTGTTATTCTGTTCATCGTGGAGAGATACTGTTTTTATCAGGAACTTATTAGGTTTGGCGATGACCTACTCTCCCACGTCTTAAGACGCAGTACCATCGGCGCTACGGCACTTAACGGCTGGGTTCGGGATGGGACCAGGTGTTTTGCTCGCGCTATGATCACCAAACCAAATAAATTCCTGATAAAGCGCTCTGCGCAGCAGAGCGACGGGGTCACCACTGCAGCGCTGAGCGTTGTTTGTCCAAGTCATGTACCACTGATTGTATGTGTATGCTTTTGATTGATAAGTTGAAGTCTTGCTTCTACTGGATCAAATCAAGCCTATCGAGCAATTAGTACCAGTCAACTGAACGTGTTACCACGCTTACATCTCTGGCCTATCGACGAGGTGGTCTACCTCGGCTCTCAGGGATACCTTGTTTTGAGGGGGGCTTCCCGCTTAGATGCCTTCAGCGGTTATCCTGTCCGATCATAGCTACCCAGCACTGCTATTGGCATAACAACTGGTCCACCAGTGGATCGTTCACCCCGGTCCTCTCGTACTAGGGGCAACTCCTCTCAAGTATCCTACACCCACGGAAGATAGGGACCGAACTGTCTCACGACGTTCTAAACCCAGCTCACGTACCTCTTTAAACGGCGAACAGCCGTACCCTTGGGACCTGCTCCAGCCCCAGGATGAGATGAGCCGACATCGAGGTGCCAAACACTGCCGTCGATATGGACTCTTGGGCAGTATCAGCCTGTTATCCCCGGCGTACCTTTTATCCGTTGAGCGATGGCCCTCCCACTTGGGACCACCGGATCACTATGGCCGTCTTTCGACTCTGCTCGACTTGTCAGTCTCGCAGTCAGGCTGGCTTCTGCCATTGCACTCAACGAGCGATTTCCGACCGCTCTGAGCCAACCTTCGCGCGCCTCCGTTACGATTTAGGAGGCGACCGCCCCAGTCAAACTACCCGCCACACAGGGTCCCGGAACCGGATAACGGTCCGCGGTTAGACATCAAGCAGAACAAGGGTGGTATCTCAAGGGAGGCTCCACCGAGACTGGCGTCTCGGTTTCAAAGCCCACCACCTATCCTGCACATGTTCGGCCTAATGCCAGTGTGAAGCTGTAGTAAAGGTGCACGGGGTCTTTCCGTCTAACCGCGGGTAACCGGCATCTTGACCGGTAATTCAATTTCGCTGAGTCTATGTTGGAGACAGCGGGGAAGTCGTTACGCCATTCGTGCAGGTCGGAACTTACCCGACAAGGAATTTCGCTACCTTAGGACCGTTATAGTTACGGCCGCCGTTTACCTGGGCTTCAATTCAGAGCTCTCACCCCTCCTTTTAACCTTCAGGCACCGGGCAGGCGTCAGACCCTATACGTCGTCTTACGACTTCGCAGAGCCCTGTGTTTTTAATAAACAGTCGCCACCCCCTGGTTTGTGCCCCCAGCCTCTAGTTGCCTAGAAACCGGGCCTCCTTCTCGCGAACTTACGGAGGTATTTTGCCGAGTTCCTTCAACATAGTTCTCTCAAGCGCCTTGGTATTCTCTACCTGTCCACCTGTGTCGGTTTAGGGTACGATCTAGCGATGGAGCTATTTCCAGGGACCTCTAAGCAGCCCATTCAATCCGATAAGGATGAACTACCCTCGAGATCCGTCACTTCCATCTGGCCCAGGAATATTAACCTGGTTCCCATCGACTACGCCTTTCGGCCTCGCCTTAGGGGTCGGCTTACCCTGCTCAGATTAGCTTTAAGCAGGAACCCTTGGACTTTCGGCGAGAGTGTCTCTCACACTCTTTGTCGCTACTCATGTCATCATTCTCACTAGTGATCTCTCCACCGGATCGCTCACGCGCCAGCTTCACAGAAAGCTCCTTGTGTCCAATACGTCCCGAGGGACGATAAGGACACATGGAACTATGTCACACTACGCTCTGCTACCATGCAATAAATGCATCCTCAGCTTCGGCTCATGGCTTGAGCCCCGTTACATCTTCGCCGCAAGACAACTTATTTAGACCAGTGAGCTGTTACGCTATCTTTAAAGGATGGCTGCTTCTAAGCCAACCTCCTGGTTGTTTTGGTCGTCTCACCTGCTTTCCCACTTAGCCATGAATTAGGGGCCTTAGCTGGAGGTTAGGGTTGTTTCCCTCTTCACGACGGACGTTAGCATTCGCCGTGTGTCTGCCGACTAGTACTCCTCGGTATTCGGAGTTTGGTTAGGATCAGTAAGCCTGTGGGGCCCCATTACCCATCCAGTGCTCTACCCCCGAGGGTATTCGGTCGACGCTCTACCTAAATAGATTTCGCAGAGAACCAGCTATCTCCGAGTTTGATTGGCCTTTCACCCCTAGGCACAGCTCATCCCGATCTTTTTCAACAGATGTGGGTTCGGTCCTCCAATAAGTGTTACCTTATCTTCAACCTGGCCATGCCTAGATCACTCGGTTTCGGGTCTGATCCCACGAACTCAACGCCCTATTAAGACTCGCTTTCGCTACGCCTACACCTAACGGCTTAAGCTTGCTCGTGAGACCAAGTCGATGACCCATTATACAAAAGGTACGCTGTCAGGACGCAAGGTCCCTCCAACTGTTTGTAGGCGTTCGGTTTCAGGTACTGTTTCACTCCCCTCGTCGGGGTGCTTTTCACCTTTCCCTCACGGTACTGGTTCACTATCGGTCAGTAAGGAGTACTTAGCCTTCGAAGGTGGTCCTCCGATCTTCAGACAGGATTTCACGTGTCCCGCCCTACTTAATACGTCCAATCATGCTTCTTATACGGGACTATCACCCACTCTGGTTGCGCATTCCAACGCATTCTAACCACAATCATGGCTCGGCTGATCCCCGTTCGCTCGCCGCTACTAGGGGAGTATCATATTGATTTCCTTTCCTCCGGGTACTTAGATGTTTCAGTTCCCCGGGTTTGCTTTTATAAACCTATGTATTCAGTCTATAAATACCTGGTTTTGCTCATTATTAACTGCGCCGCTGTCCACCCCAGTGCCGATCCAAAGGATCGGTGTACCGACCAAGGGTCGGCGCGGAGCGTACATATTGCGAAGCAATAATAACAAACAATCAGGTGGGTTGCCCCATTCAGAAATCCATGGATCAAAGCTTATTCTCAGCTCCCCATGGCTTATCGCAGAGTATCACGTCTTTCATCGCCTCTTACTGCCAAGGCATTCACCAAACGCCCTTTTCGCGCTTGATTTGATCCAGAAAAAGAAAGACTTGCGTCCTTCGCGAAGATCAGAAGCTGGTAAGAAACTGATCCTCTTTATCCTGTATCAAAAGCATACTTTTACCCGCCCAGACTATCGCCTGGACAATGAGCGATGCAGATAGCGAACCGTCCGTGCAGGAGGTCCGCGTCATCGCTCTGGTTAGTGTACTTGACTTGGACAACATATTCGTTTCGGTCGCGATATGTCTGGAAGGCCGAGGAAACAGCCCGTCAAACACCGGCCCAAAAGGGCAGCAACCGAGATCATCCCCTAACGCGGGGCGATCAAAC
>NZ_LWER01000204.1:0-37811 GCF_001634775.1 Sulfitobacter sp. HI0027 | reverse complement strand
GTGCCTTTAGACACCCGCGTTGTGCTCTATCCAAATGGCGCGACATGACGACTGGTGCAGGTCCTAAAGTGTGTCTAATAAAAAAAATTTAGTGGCTCAAACACGGCGCAATCTTGGAGTTTTCTAGAACTCGACGGCTCTGAGCACCTCTAGACAAGCTTTTACTTTTCAATTACTTATCTGCTCATAATAGCGTGCTGGGTGAAACATCTCCATCACATCCCCAGCAAATCCAAAAGCTGATCCAATATACAGGAATGACAAATGAACCGTCCCTATCTGCTTTTTATCCTAGCATCCACGGCATTGGTTTCATGTACCGCTGTTGGCCCTGACTATACGCCACCTAAGACACCATTAGAAACGTCGTTCATTGGCGGTGGCGGGGCTCTCGAAGAGGTCGCGCGCGATGAATGGTGGAAACGGCTAAATGACCGGCAAATGAACCGGCTAGTAGACCGCGGCCTTACACAAAACATCGATATTGCAACGGCTTTACAACGTATCAAAGCCGCAAATACAGACCTGAGGCAGACAGGTACCGCTGGCCAATTCTCAGGTGGACTGGATGCACAGGCGCAAAGAAACAATGGTAACCCAATATCAGGTGATCCCTCTGAAAGTGCGACGTTCGGGGCGAATTACATCCTCGATATTTTTGGTGGTGTTCGCCGTGACGCGCAGCGCGCGGCAGCGGGTGTAGAAGCAGCCAAGTTTGATGCTGGCACTGTCCGGCTTGCTCTGGTTTCCGGTGTTGTTTCCAACTATATTGACGCGCGGTATTTTCAGGAGGCATTGGCTTTAACACGACAGAATATCGCGAGCCTCCGCCGGACCCAGTCCTTGATCAGAGCTCAAGTTGAGCAAGGCGCATTGTCAGAATTAGATCTTGCCCGATCAGCAGGTCAGCTGGACACAGCAATTGCCGACCTCCCTCCGCTTGAAGCCGCATTCGAAGCCCGGGTTTTTGCAATCGCGACATTGTTGGCCGAACCAGCTCAGCCGCTGCTTAAACAGATGATTGCAGGCGCACCACAACCTTATCCTCGCAGCAAGGGGTCAACAGGCGTCCCTGCTAATCTGCTCCGCAATCGTCCAGATGTATTGGCCGCTGAACGCCGTCTAGCTGCCGCAGTTGCCGGAGTAGGTGTCGCAGAAGCAAAGTTGTACCCATCGGTCACTTTATCTGGCTCGGTGACAGCGGCAAACCCGTCAGAATGGTCCTTTGGTCCAGCACTTTCATTGCCCATCCTCAACCAAGGTCCGCTACGCGCTAGGCGAGATGCGGCTATTATTTCAGCCACGACCGCCGAACTGGAATGGCGTGCACAGGTGTTGGCCGCGGTGGAAGATGTGCAAAAAACTCAAAGTGAATTTACACGAAAACAAAGAGAGGTGGCCGCATTGCGCGCTGCTCAACGATCAAGGGATCGTACTCTTCAGTTGAGCCGCAAAGTTTTTGAACTGGGAGAACTGAACTTACCAGACCTGTTGGACGCCGAACGATTTGCAAACGCAGCACGCATATCCCTCGCAGCAGCAGTAAGAGATTTGGCCCAATCGTGGTCAGCACTTATGGTGGCGACTGGTCGTGGATGGGGCGACGTAAGCTAAAATTGGCGTTCTCTACCTTGGGGTCTATCAGCATAAAGGTACCAAAAGTCCCACAGGATTTAGCTACGCTTTATGCGCGTCTGAGTGGTCAGGTCGCAGCTGTTTGATGCGATCTGTGGGGAAGTATTTGTAGAATGCGGTGCGGCCAATTTTGAGCTGGTCAATGACGTCGCCGATGAATGGGTAGTTTTCGGTATCCTTAAGCATGGCTTCGGCATGTTTGATGTTTTGCTCGTTCATAGCCTTTGGCCGACCGCCTCGGCGTCCGCGTTTTGCGGCGGCTTTGAGACCGGCGCGGGTGTTTTCAACAATCAACTCACGTTGAAACTCGTCGAAGGCTGCTGTCATGTGGAAAAATAACCTCCCCTCTGAAGTGCTGGTGTCGATGTTCTGGGTCAGGACTTTAAGGGCGATGCCGCGCTCAGCGATGTCGGAGGCTGTTTTGATCACTTGCGTGAGAGACCGAGCCAGTCGGGAGAGCTTCCAGACGGCGAGCGTGTCCCCCTCGCGTAGATAATCGAGGGCCGCTTTGAGCTGGGGGCGGTCGCGATGGGAACCGGATGCTTTCTCGACGAAGATCCTCTCGCAGCCGATATCGCGTAGCGCATCCATCTGAAGTGCGGGGTTCTGATCCATGGTGGAGACGCGGGCGTAACCGATAAGCATGTTTTTTGTTCACAAATCCTGTTTCCAGCATCATAAACGAACCTGTGATTCCGAACAAGGTAAACGGCCTGATATTCTTAGGTCATGAAACCCTGCCGGACATTGGCCGCACCTGTTCGTTAAACGACGGTTTTGAGAACATCAATTTTTTGGAGAAGCTATGGCCAGAATGCGTATCTTGACCGCGAGCGAACAAGAGGCGTTCGATAAGCCGCCTCTGTTTGACCACAAAGAGCGCAAGCAGTTCTTCGATCCCCCAAAGGGCTTGATGGAGATCGGGGCCAGTTTGCGCAGCCCGGATGGTCAGATTGGGTTTCTGCTAATGTGTGGATACTTCAAGGCAACCAAGCGGTTTTACCAACCACAGGATTTTCATGAGCGCGACATTGAAGCCGTCGCCAGAGTTTTAAGATTGACCAGTGCTGACTTTTCACCCGTTGCCTATGCCAAACAAACACGCGCACGCCATCATCTACTCATTCTGGATTTTCACGGCTTTGTGCCTTTCGATGAGAGCGCCAAGAGCGCCTTGGCCATTGAAATCGCAACGATGGCACGGATGCATTTGAAGCCCCGGCTCATCTTTGATCGCTGCGTGGATTTTCTTGTTCAGCATCGGATTG
The DNA here is from genome assembly GCF_001634775.1 of Sulfitobacter sp. HI0027. Taxonomy (NCBI): domain Bacteria; kingdom Pseudomonadati; phylum Pseudomonadota; class Alphaproteobacteria; order Rhodobacterales; family Roseobacteraceae; genus Sulfitobacter; species Sulfitobacter sp. HI0027. The sequence goes on along the minus strand of NZ_LWER01000204.1, from coordinate 34,908 downwards.
CGGTTCCAACGTCCCGCAGCCTGACAGACAGCATTAGCACCGGTCTGCATGACCGTAAGGTAGAATTGATCGGTCTAATGGATGATCATCTCAGCCATGAAGGCCGACGTCTGCTGGATGATCTATTTGCTGCGCCTGAGGGCACAACCCGCTACCGGCTAACCCTACTCAAAAAGCTATCGCAATCGACCAGGCCCACAAAGATCAAAGAAGCCGTTGCTGACTTTGAGATACTGTCAGATATTCATCATCAGTTGGACGGCACTCTGGCAAAGCTTGATCTTGGGGTGGCAGGCATTCGGTATTTTGCGGGAAGTGTCCTGAAGTCTCGCATGTTCCAGCTCCAACAAAGGAACCAAGCTGACCGTTACATTCACGCCACAGCTTTTGTGGCGCACCAGTTCTACCGTTGCCAGGATAATATGATTGATCTGTGGCTCAGCGTCATGGCGAATTTTAAATCGGTGACGGCACGGGAATACCAAGAAACACTGGTGCAAGAGCGTAAAGATCAGCAGAGCCAGATTGAGATTGTCATCGATGGCTTAGAGGTTTCGGTCTTTGGCGTCTTGCGTGGCATTCGCGGTGTCATGGAAGCAGCGAGCCTGTCGGACGCCGAAAAAGTCGCCGCTACAACGGCACTTCTGGATCAGGGCAAAACCACAGACTTTGACCAGCTCAAAGACGACCTCGAAAATACCGCCAAGAACGCCAGTTGGTACGACATTCTGGAAGGCCGCTCTGTGAAGCTGCAAAACCGTCTCAGCCCCGTCTTGCGGGCGCTGAGTTTTATGCCCACCGAACGGGCCTCAGCACTTCTGGCCGCAATCGATCACTTCAAGGCTGAAGGCGATTTGTCCGCCACGCATGCGCCAATGGGCTTTCTTGAGGATGAACAAAAAGCAGTTCTTATCCGGACGGACGGCTCGTTTAGGGTCTCGCTCTACAAGGTGTTCCTATTCCAGCACGTCACAACCGCCATCAAATCCGGCGATCTGAATGTTGTGCAGTCGTACAAATACCGGCCCATGGATGCCTATCTGATCGAGAAGGAACGTTGGAACCGGGACAAAGCTCAGCTCTTGGAGCGTGCGGGTCTGGAAGAATTTGCTGATCCTGAGCCCGTACTGGCCAAACTGAATTCCGCGCTGACCGCCCAGTATCAGGTGACTGATGACCACGCGGCGACCAATCCGCACCTGAAGCTCCGCAAAGGTTGGACGTTTCACATCGCCACTCCTGCGGCCATTGCCAACGAGGCCGACCCGCTCGGCGACCTGTTCCCTCAGCGACACGATGTGCCGCTCGCGCAGGTTTTGGAAACCGTGGGCAATCATAGTGGCATGCTGACAGCCTTTGAGCATTGGCAGCAAACCCATGTTCGGCAAACAACACCCCACCCGGTCTTGCTCGCTGGAATCATGGGGTTGGGCTGCGCAATAGGAGTGCGCAAGATGGCGCGGATCTCTTCAAGCATCACGGAAAGCGAGCTGGATCACACCGTCAACTGGCGCTTCTCGCTCGATAACATCCGCACCGCCAACACCGCCGTGGTCAAAGCCATGGATGCGATGGAGCTGCCCAACCTCTATCGCCAAAGACAAGGTCAACTTCATACCGCCAGCGATGGCCAAAAATTTGAGGTGCGCGGCGACAGCCTCTACGCCAGCCGGTCGTTCAAGTATTTTGGGCAAGGCCAGGGTGTCAGCGCCTATACCTTTGTTGATGAGCGCAACTTCCTCTGGCATTCGCTGATGATAAGCGCAGCTGATCGCGAAAGTGCCTATGTCATCGACGGATTGATGCACAACGATGTCGTTAAAAGTGATATCCATTCGACCGACACGCACGGCTACACCGAGGCGGTTTTTGGCCTCACGCATATGCTGGGATTTTCCTTCGCCCCGCGCATCAAGAGTATCGGCAAACAAACCCTCTATATCTTCAAACCGAAAAACCAGGCTGGTGATGCCTGGGCCGTCAAACCTGACAAAACCATCAACGAGACGGTCATTCGAGAGAACTGGGATGACCTGCTGCGCTTGGTAGCCACCATCAAACTCAAGGAAAATACCGCCTCTGATATCTTCCGGAGGCTCAATTCCTACTCGCGCCAGCATGCTCTCTACCAGACGCTGAAAGCCTTCGGGCAAATCATAAAATCTTTGTTCATCCTACGCTACATTGATGACTTGGCTTTGCGACAAGCCATCGAAAAACAACTCAACAAAGTCGAATTGGCCAATCGCTTCACACGCGCAGTGGCCGTCGGCAATCCACGTGAGTTCTCGCAAACCGAAAAGGAAGAACAGGAGATCGCAGAGGCCTGCAACCGCTTGATCAAAAACAGCATCATCTGCTGGAACTATCTCTACTTGGCACGCCAAATCGGAAAAGCTCCAGACGCAGAGGCCAAAGGAAAGCTACTACGCCTGATTACCGCCCACTCGCCCATGTCATGGGCCCATATTAACATGCTGGGTGAGTACGACTTCTCAGAAGAAAAGCTTCGCGACACCCTCGGCATCCTACCCCCGAAAAAGGCCGCATAAAGTGACTGCAAAAAACAGAAGCGCAGGAAAGGCAGAAAACCAAGCAACATCAACTCAATGAAAAAATTCCTGTGGGACTTTCGGTACCTTTATGCTGATAGACCCGTCTTGATACCCCAACGCAGCGGCTTTTTCGAACCGCCGGGCATCAAGCTGGCCATCAAGTTCATCGAGAGCCTTTCGCAGATCACCAACCGCCTGGGCCACACCAACGACTTCGCCCATCATGGCTTGATCGACAGTTTCAAGCTCACCTGTCCTTGCGTCCAGAACGCGGTCAGCGTCGGCCATATCCACCGGCCCCCTACCCTGCGGCGCGATCCAGAACCTCTTCGGCCCACTGGTTCAGGCTCTTGCCGGACAGCTCCGCTGCGAGCGCAGCCTTGCGATGCACTTCGGGATCGACACGAAACATCACCTGGCCGGAAAAGGCCTTCTGCGGCTCTTTACCGATCTTTGCGCAGGTTTCGATGTAATCTTCGACCGCTTCGTGAAAGGCATCCCGCAAAGCTTCAACCGTGTCCGCGTGAAAGCCGACACCATCGCGGATACCGGCGAGGCGTCCGGTAAAGATTCCATCTTCGTCGTCATATTCGATGCGGGCCGTATAGCCCTTGTAGGTCATGGAATTGGTCATGGTGTAACTCCGATCCGTTCCAGGAACGCGCGGGCGGCGCGCACTTGGTAGCGTTTGGCTTCCTTGGCGGGGTGCGGGCGGTGAAACGTCTCGACCTCGCCATCCTTCTCGAACCGCACCCGCGAGCCGCGTCCTTCGATCACCTGTGCGCCAGCAGCGACAAGCAAACGCTCGATTGCCGACCATTCGACAGTGCCGGACACCGGGTCTGTGAAGACAACGGCTAGGGTCTTGCGGTGTTTGCTGTTCATCAGGTCATATAGCAAGTGCTAGCGAAAAATGCAAGCATACTTCATTCTCAGCATAGTGGCAGGATGTCATCCATCATCGAGAGCTGTAGAGTTCCCACATCTGTTCGATCAGTTGGCCCTGGGTGATTCCAAGTTTTTCCGCTTCGGCCGCAATAGCCTCCCCTACTTTGGGAAAAACCTTCGGGTGCAGCTGGTGGGTGCGAGGACTGGGTTTGCGGCCAGGCTTCTTGCGAGGGGTGCGATCAAGGAACCCCCTAGCCTCTCCAACGTCATCCACACGCCGGACTTCTTCGGCGCTTGTCTCTTTCGGGCGTGCCGTAAGGCCCGCAAGCCTATTTGAGCCGCTCATAAACAGCCTCCGCGAAGCTTTGGGCGTTCGCCAGGGCCTTATCGACCTTGCCGCCCGTTCTCAGTTCCGTGTCGTTCATCATCGCAGTCAGATCGCCGCCATAGGCAAATATTTCCGAGAAGGCGGCGCGAGCGACCAGCGACGGTTCGATCACGTCGATTCCTGCCCCGCTTAGTTGTTCTTCCAACTCTTTCTGGACACGGCTTTTCACGGCCGCACTTGTTTTAGTCAGCACAACTGCGTGGCGGATATCGCGGCCGAGCGCGTCCTCCTCTTCGCGGACGAGAGCCAAGGCTTCGGAGCCAATCTCTGCATCCAGCGCGGTCGCCTGCATTGGAACAATGACCAGATCAGCCTGAGAGATAGCACGGCTCACAAGCTGTGACGCGATGCCTTCCAGATCGACAATCACGATCTTTCCGTCTCCGTCAGCCGCACGGATCGACGGGACGATCTCCGAGCGACCGATATCGCCAAGCAGGGAAACCCCCTTGGGCATTCCGTGAGACGCCCATCGACTCAGAGATTTGTTCGGGTCACAGTCCAGCACTGTGACCTCAGCCCCCATGCGCGCAAACTCGGAAGCGAGAAGCACCGCGCAAGTGGACTTCCCAACGCCCCCCTTGGGGCTTGCCATAACGATAACAGGCATTGCTCAACCCTGCCAACTGTTGTTCTTACCGGTTTTATATCTCTAACCGGATTAGTTTCCAATACCGGATTTTATTCTCCTACCGGATATATTTCACTTACCGGTTATGTTTCCATAACCGGTTTTACATCTATGGCCGACCACGCTTTTCAAACCACTTGCGGCAGAACCCGACGAAGGCTCGATCCGCGTTGCGAGGCGGTTCAACGATCCAGTCCCGCCACTCATGTTCCAGATGATACACGTCCCACCCAGGCGCAGCTTGACGCGCCAATTCGTAGGTTTCGGCTTTCAGGGACGACACGCGGCCCTCAATCAGCGAGGGACCGGTCATCGTGCCGCGATTGTGGAAGATGACCATATCGGCCTCTTCATCGAATGTGACGCGATAGTCGGGCAGATGATCGTGACGGGCCAGCTCCTTGATCATCTGTCTGAACCGCTTTTCAGGGCTCTGGGAACCAGACTTGAGCAGCAACTTGGCGAGCGTGATGCGCCAGCTCTTCTGCTGGCCGCAATGCTTGCGGGCCAGCTCATACACGCGCCGCTCGATTGGCTTGCGCAGGCGGAAGTAATCCCGATGTAGCGTCAGAACCTCTTCGTTGCGGATCGCATTGAACACCCAGCCGGAAAGCTGGACCTCGCACCAGAGAAGGCGGCCGTCCATGCCATGTTTCCGGCGGATCGAGGAGGCGTCTATCAAACCGAAACCGTCGATCTGTTCTTCGTCTCCAGTTACGATGTTGGTCCGTATCCGCGTTCCTTCGAGACGGTCGAGCGCATCGAGGAGGGACTGGTACTCCCGACCGCTCGTGCCACGGTTCGCGAAGATCAGCAGCTCGCGCGAGTTGATACGGACACGCGGTGAAACCTGTTCGCCCTTCTTCAGTTTCGCCATGATCTGACTGATGCAGTAGATCAGAATATCCTTGTCGTAGATCGTTGCGAGGCCCTTGACGCTTGGCGTGATCTCCAGCCAGTTCTCGCCGTTCCTGTATCGCTTCACCGAGGTTTCGGGCTTCTTAGACAGCGAATAGAAGGGATGCTCCATGTGCTGCATCACGTCCTTCAGCACCGCGTCGGCAACGTCGCAGATGAACAGATCATGCTGCGGATGACGATCTGGGAGGAGGGGGGCGAGATTCGTGTTTTCAGTTACCATGCGGCGACATTCGTGTTTTCAGTTACCGCTGTCAAGATTCGTGTTTTCAGTTACCGAAATCAGGATTTCAGTTACCAAGATTCGTGTTATTAGTTACCAGCACACTCGCTAGTATTTTAATACCAAAGGATAAAACGACATTATCTTGGCGCGTAACACAGAATCTAACACATATTAACACCAGACGAAGCCTACAGCTCCTGTGGATAAGTGCCTAATCAACCACGCTGAACGTCACGGCTGGTAGAATACGCAGGCGTTGACGCCCTCTGTTGTGGCCGTCCACATCGCCCCGAGGACAGCGCATGTGGAGGGGGTGCTGGCCAAGAAACGGGGCAGGGCGACGGTCATCGCCAGGGCCAGAACGAGCGCACCCAGACCGAACCAGGGCCAGTAGGATTTCCAGCGGTCCAGCCTTTCTTCCCGGTCCCGGATATTGCGGAGAAGGTTGCCGCGATCCTCGCTGGCCTGATCGAGGACGGCAGCCGTCTTGTTCGTTCGCAGGTCCAGATGATTGGCCGTGCGGTCGAGACGCTGGAGCGTGTCCAAGAGGCGCGCATCGACGGCCTGTCCGATCCGGTCGCCGAACCCGGCGGGATCATTCTGGCTCTGCACGGTCACAGCCGCTCGCCGCGCCTCGTTCGCCGCCGTGGTCGCACGGTTGATCGCCTTGGTCTGATCCTCCACCTGGTCGGACAGGTTCAGCGCCAGGCTCGCCAGCCGGTCGAGGGTTTCGCGCAGCTCATCGTCTGAGAGGGCAGGGAGGTCGGGTTGGTCTGGCATCGGGAGGCGTCCTTCGGATCACTGGTCCTGTGGGACGAACAGCCCCTTGAAGTCGGGGTCGGCGTAGTAGCGCAGCTTTTGGGCCAGCGCCGAGGGCTGGCCCTGAACACGGAGAAGCTGCAGCCCCGGCGGCATCTGCATGATTTCATCGGGGGTGAGAAGATCGCGGCCCGTGAGGTTGTTGGAGAAGCTGGGATTGTCACCCGGCTTGTAGCTGTCGGTCTGGAACCCGGTGGTTTCCTGGCCGATCATCTGGCTCAGCCATTTGGCCGTTTCAAAATCATTGACCCCGAAGACCTGTTGCACCCCGGCATTGGCGATGAAGGTGCCAGCACGTTCGCCGTAGAGATCGCGGAGCTGGCTCATATCCTGCAAGATGGGCCAGAGCTGGAGGCCATAGCCCGCCATCAGGCCCATGGCGCGCTCTACAGCTTCCAGACGACCTAGGGCGGCAAATTCGTCGAGGAGGAACAACGTGGGCGCTTTGAGGCGTCCTGTGGCGCTCACAGGCGCTGTAGGGGCCCCGGAGAGGGCAGGGGACGCCCCGGAGGGCTGTGTCGCCGACTCGGCGTCCCGTGCGATGTCCTGGAGGGCTTGGGAGACCAGAAGGCGCAGCCAGCGGCTGTAGGCGTCCATCCGGTTCGGCGGCAGCACCAGAAACACCGACGTGATCCGGTGGCGTAGATCGGAGAAGTGGAAGTCCGACCGTGACGTGACCTTGGCAATGCGCGGACTGTCGAGGAAATGCGTGTGGCGCTGCGCGTTGGACAGCACCGAAGCGGCTTCCCGATCCGCCTTGCCAAGGAAGCGGTTGGCGGCGCGGGCAATCAGCCCGCCCGCTGCATCGCTGTCCTGCATCAGCTCCAGCAACGCGCGGAGCTTTTCCGGGGGCAGGGTGAGATATTCCCGGACGGTGGCGAGGGTGCGCCGGTCGCGGTCCTCGTGGCAGACGCAAAACATGATCAGCCCGCCGAGGATGGCCTTGGCTTCCTCGTTCCAATGCGCTTCCGAAACCTGTCCCGGCGGGTCCATCACAAGCGCCTCTGTCAGGCAGGCCGCATCCTCGCCCAGATCGAGGCTGTCCGGTGTGAGACGGTCGAGCGGGTTGTAGGCGACAGAGGGCATCCCGCTAACCTCAAACGGATCGAGGACATGGACCGTTCCGAACCGCCGCCGGGCTTCCCCGGCGATCCGTGCATTCTCGCCCTTGGGGTCGATGACCAATACCGAGCGTTCCGCTGCCAGCAGGTTGGGGATCACGGTGCCGACGCCTTTCCCGGCCCGTGTCGGGGCGAGGGTGATCAGATGGGCAGGGCCGTCATAGCGCAGCAGCCGCCCGGTGCCCGGATTGCGCCCGATCAGAAGACCATCCTCGCCCTGGAGTTTCTTCAGCTCCTTGCGGCTGGCAAAGCGGGCCGAGCCGTGGCTGTCACCGGTCAGCCCGAAGTAGGCGTCGGCCCCGGAGACGCCCCGCCAGTATTGGAAGCCAAAGACCGCGCCGATGAAGACAGGCGGCGCGATGATGGCCCATTCCCACGCCGACTGACCAAGCGGAGGACCAAAGGCCGATATGGCCACGACGCCCCCGATGATGAACCCAATCATCGCCCCGAACAGGACAGCGCCGATCATCCAGCCCATCAGGATGGGCGTGAAGATCAACCGACCGAAAAACCGGAACAGAGTATCGAAGAGGCCGATCACGGCCCGCATCAGGACGGCGTGTCCGGATCAGAACTGGACGGGGCAGGGGAGGCAATACCGGAGGGGGCATCCCAATCCGCGAAGGCCTTGCGATCCTGTTCACGGGCGAGGTTGCGGATCAGCCGATCCAGCATTGCCGCCGCTCCGGAATCCCGTTCCGCCAGATCGAGCAGCGCACCGCCCAGGATCACCTTGCGCCGGGTATCCAGCTTGCGCTGCCTGGTGGCTGCCCGGTTCTTCAGTGCCTGAAGACGGGCCTTGGCCTGGGCGTATCGTTTCTCGGCCCGCTCGAGTTCGGTGTCTGCCAATGCACGTCTCCATCTTCGAAAAGAGCAGGTGGACAGGTTGGTCTTGTCAGATTGAGCGATAGCGCTTACCCGTAGGCCTGTAAAGGACAAGGGCGCACTTATGCAAACTCTTCACCTGCGGTTCCGAGATTTGCGTGCGATCTCTCCGGGGCAAACCTCCAGCCGATGGCAAACCCCTTCGATGCGAGGCGCATCGAAATGGGAGACGACATCGCCTCTCCCAAACCCTCTAGGACCAACCTGCGCGGTTGGATGGCGTCCCGCATCACGACACCCTGACGGCATCCTGTGCCCCGTGGCCGGGGCTGGATCACCGAGGGAGTCACGCTTGCGGGCTGCGCGGATCATCGGACCTGTCGGTGCCGATCCACGCCGGGTTTGCCGGTGGCAAACCGCCCATGACCTAACCTATGATCCCGCCCCCCACGAGGCTGGGGATTATAGGTTAGGTCACTGGCAAGCCCGCGCCTCAGAGACCCTTCGGGCCGCTTCGTTCGGACCGTCTTTTCCCCTCCGGCCCCAGCGTTGTGGGGCGCGGGCCTTCGGGGAAAAGACGGCTGACCCGGTGGCCCATGTCGGGGCATGGGCTGGGGTCAGCAGCGGCGCGCGCGATGATCGTTCACATCACGGGCGAGGGGAGGGCGCATGGCCAGCTACCACCTCTCCGTGAAGACGATCAAACGCAGCGCCGGACGCTCTGTCGTGGCCGCAGCCGCCTACCGGGTCGGTGAGCGCATCGAGTGCCAGCGCGAGGGCCGCATCCACGACTACACCCGCAAGCAGGGCATCGAGGAGACGTTCATTGTCGCCCCCGAGACTGCCCCGGCCTGGGCGCAGGACCGGTCCAAACTTTGGAACGAGGCCGAGGCCAGCGAGACCCGCCGCAACTCTGTCACCGCCCGCGAGTGGGAGCTGGCCCTTCCCTCCGAAATCAGCGCCGAGGACCGGTCGCAGATCACCCGGCAGTTCGCCGAGGAGCTGGTCAGCCGATACGGCGTGGCTGTCGATGTGGCGATCCATGCGCCGCACCGGGAAGGCGATCAGCGAAACCATCACGCCCACGTCCTGACCAGCACTCGTAAGCTGGAGGCCGAGGGCTTCACAGCCAAGACGCGGGTGCTCGATTCCGCGAAGACCGGCGGCGTCGAAATCGAGCAGATGCGCGGCGTCTGGGCCGAATTGCAGAACCGGGCGCTGGAGCGTGTCGGCGAGGTCGAGCGGGTCGATCATCGGTCGCTTGAATCGCAGCGCGAGGCGGCGGAAGAGCGCGGCGACACGCTGTCCGCCGAGGAGCTGGACCGCGACCCCGAGCTGAAGCTGGGACCGGCGGCCAATTCCATGGAGCGACGAGCCAAGGCCATGGCCGAACGCCAAGGTCGGGAATACGTGCCGGTCACGGAACGCGGCGCTGTCGTCCATGCCGCCCGTCAGGCGCGCGCCGCGTTCCGCGACATGCGCGAACGACTGGAGCTGGCGCGGGAGACCTATGGCACGGCCCGCGAGGAAGGGCAGGGGCGTGTCTCCGCCGGTCTTGCCGCACTCAGGGCGGCGACATCGAAAGAGCGCGGGCCACGTGCGTCTGACGATATCCGGGAGCGGCTGGCGCAGATCACCGGGCGGGACGGTCCAGACCGGGCCGTGCCGGAACGCGGTGGGCAGAGTGACGAAGAACCGAAGCGTTCTGTGCAGGAGCGGTTGCGCGAGGCGCTGGACAAGGATCAGGGGGCCGAGCAGGACGCGAGCGTAGAAGACGGCGAGAAGCCGTCGATCCGCGAGCGTCTGGACGATGTGTTGAACAAGCCGCGCGAGCGGCTGGAGATCGAAGAACCGGAGAAAGACCGGGAAGTCGAAAGCGAGAAAGAAATCGACAGGGAGGTGGATCGTGACCGTGGCCTCAGTCACTGACTTGCCACCAATCTTCGACGGGATCGAGGCGGTGTGTTTCGACGTCTTCGGCACGCTGGTCGAAATCACCGACAAGCCGCGCGAGCTGATACATTGGCCGATGCGCGAGGATAAGGCTGGTGACAGACTGGCCCGAATTGCTTGGGGCCAGGGTTGCCCCGGAAAATCCTGCTTGCGGATTCCCGAAGCTGCTTATCATCGAGATAATTTCCATGGTATTGGAAAAAAGGCGAAAAATGGTTTAGAGGTCACCCGACAAACGACCTTTACATGGCCGGAATGTGCTCCAGAAACGGCCAACGTTGGTGGTGAACTCGACTGCGGCGCTTGCCGCGAGCAGGTTTGAGCCGACAGCAAACTGACAGGATGTTCACCATGGCCGATACCCTTCGTCTCGATCTCCCGCTGTTGCTTCCCGATGTGCCGGACGCGCGTGACGCCTGTGTTCGACGGCTGATCGAGAGCCTTGAGCCTCGCGACGGCGTCGAGCGCGTGCACATTCGCGACGAAGAGGACGGCGCAGGTGCGGAGTTGTGTATTCATTACGACCCCGCCGTCCTTCCGCTTGAGCGCATCCGCCAACTCGCCGGGACCTTCGGGGCGGAAATTGCCGCAAAGTTCGGGCATATGGTTTGGCAGGTTGACGGGATCGCGGATCAGCGCCGGGCGAGGACCGTCAGCGAGAACGTGCGCCGTCTGTCGGGGGTTGTCGAGGCCCACGCCAACGCGGGCGGTCCCCTGCGGATCGAGTTCGACCGGGCGCAAACCGATGAGGACACCATCCGCAAATCCCTTGAGGAGATGAAGGTATCGCCGGAGCGGGAGAAACCCGGTCCCGCAAGTGCCGACAAGGCGGATGACCACGATCACGCCCACGGTGGTATTTTCGGGGCGCAGACCGAACTGATCTTTGTGGGGCTGTGCGGTGTGCTTCTGCTTATTGGCTGGCTTTTGCCGAAGTTTGTGGCGATGCCGTCATGGGCGCCCCTGTTCGTCCTTGTCCCCGCCTATTTCTTCGGCGGCTACTATGCTCTGCGCGAGGCCATCGACAGTGTCCGCAATGGCCGGTTCGAGATTGATTTCCTGATGCTTGTGGCGGCGGCGGGCGCGGCGGCACTTGGCGAATGGGCCGAGGGCGCGTTGCTGCTGTTCCTTTTCAGCCTTGGTCATGCGCTGGAAGGCTATGCCATGGGTCGCGCCAAGCGGGCCATTGAAGCGCTTGGTGCCCTGGCACCCAAAACGGCCACCGTACGCCGGGACGGCAAGGTCGAGGAGATCGCCGTCGATGCCTTGCGGGTCGGTGACATTGTGCTGGTGAAACCGAACGAGCGACTGGCCGCAGACGGCTTTGTCATCAAGGGTGAAAGCAGCGTCAATCAGGCACCGATTACCGGCGAGAGCGTGCCGGTGGACAAATCGCCCGTCGGGGACGCGAACGTGGCCGCCGAAAAGCCCGACCTGGTGGATGCCGGAAACCGTGTTTTTGCCGGTACGATCAACGGTGGCGGCGCATTGGAAATCCAGGTCACGCGCACATCGGCGGATTCGACCCTCGCCCGTGTCGTCAAGATGGTGAACGAGGCCGAAACCAACCAATCGCCCACACAGCGCCTGACCGACCGATTCGAGCGCATCTTTGTTCCGGCGGTGCTGGTACTTGCCATCGCGCTGTTGTTCGCGGGCTTCGTCATCGACGAGCCCTTCAGCGACACATTTTATCGCGCCATGGCGGTTCTGGTGGCGGCAAGCCCCTGTGCGCTCGCCATCGCGACGCCAAGCGCGGTTCTCAGCGGGGTGGCACGCGCCGCACGCGGCGGCGTCCTGGTCAAGGGCGGTGCGCCGCTTGAAAATCTGGGGCGGCTGACAGCCATTGCTTTCGACAAGACCGGCACCTTGACCGAAGGTAAGCCAAAGCTGGTCGATGTGGTGACGGCCGAGGGTGCCGAGGAAAAAGACCTTCTGCGGGTGGCAATCGGGGTCGAGGCGCTGAGTGACCATCCTCTCGCCGCCGCCGTTGTCAGGGACGGGCGCGAACGGCTTGGCGACATACCCGCCGCCGAGGCGTCCGATCTGCGCAGCATCACCGGGCGCGGTGTCGTGGCCCAGGTCGATGGCGAGACGACCTATATCGGCAAGGACGATCTGTTTGCCGAAGTCGACGGCCCGCCCATGCCCGACACGTTGCGCGCAAAGGTCGAGGCGCTGGAAGCAGGCGGGCGCACCACGATGGTCGTGCGCCAGGGGGACAGGTATCTCGGGGTGATCGGCCTGATGGATACACCGCGCGAAGCGGCCCCGGCGGTCATCAAGGCGCTGCACGAGATCGGCATCCGCCGGATGATCATGATTTCGGGCGACAATCAGAAAGTCGCCGACGCTGTGGCGCGGGCCATCGGCCTTGACGAGGCGCGCGGCGATCTGATGCCGGATGACAAGGTGGAAACGATCAAGAGCCTGCGCGCCGAGGCCAAGGTCGCCATGGTCGGCGACGGCGTCAATGACGCGCCAGCGATGGCGAACGCGACGGTCGGCATCGCCATGGGCGCGGCGGGTTCGGATGTCGCGCTGGAAACCGCCGATGTGGCGCTGATGGCGGACAATCTGAACCATCTGCCCTTTGCCGTGGCGCTCAGCCGATCGACAAGTTCGATCATCCGGCAAAACCTGTGGTTCAGCCTGGGGGTTGTCGCCTTTCTGGTCCCTGCCACGATCCTTGGTCTGGGAATTGGTCCCGCGGTGGCCGTCCACGAGGGATCGACGGTTGTCGTTGTCTTCAACGCACTGCGATTGCTCGCATTCCGCTTTGCGCCGCCGACCGCGGCTGTGGAGGCGGCACCCGCCCCGGACACCAGGGCGGCAGCCTGACAGCACAGGTCAGCCGCTTGCGGGGCGGCACATCCACATGTGGCGACATCATCACAGCGTGAGGGGCGGCGTTGTCCCGCTCTGTTCCAGAACCCAACGGGCGCGCCAGCTGTCCGAATGCCTTTCCAGCAGCAGATAGTTGCGCTCCGCGATATAGCGCGAAGCCTGTCCGGGGATGCGCCGGATTCGGATCGGATTCCCCCTGAGCGGCGATTCACCGAGTTGTGCAAGGGCACCCAGGAATCGCGCCCAGGCCTTGGGCGGGGCGCGATGCGCGATACCGGATGCGACCAACTGGTGCAGCCAGCGGTCGGTGCGAAGCTTCATCGTGGCGCGCGTCGCCAGATGGATTTCCCCCGAGAGCACGGTAACGTCATGGCCGTCGGCAAGCGCGATGTCGCGAACCAGCCGCAGCATGTCGCACCATTCTGCGCGATGGGCACGGCTTTGCCACTGATCGCGCAGATCGTCCTCGTATTTCTGCATCTTCGGGACGGCAACCATCAGCGCCTCGAGCAGCGATAGGCGCGGACCCAGCAACGGGACGCTGGACATCAGGAACGTGTGGCCCTGAACCGGTGCCGCGGCTTCGGCGCGCATCATCGCCCAGCCGCCCTCTCCCATGATCGCACGGCGCGTGCGCTCCGATCGCATGTCGGGTGCCAGAATGCGCAGACCAGCGGTGCGGACGCTCCAGCCCAGATGCAGGCCGGACGGGTCATGAAAGCGCCGCGGCAGATCGCCGTCCGCCGAGGCGTGCTGAAAGGTCAGGAAACTCTCGCGCGCGACCTCGAACAGGGTTTGGCCGACCGGGGAATAGGTTTTCGAGCGCGGCAGCGACCCCCAGCCATCGCAGATGTCGTGATCGTCCCACTGCATCAGCGAGGGCACGCGCGCGGCGATCCAGGCAAATTCCGGCGCGCGGTAAAGGCCAGTATAGCGTTCCAGAAAGCGTTCGCGCAGGTGATGGCGCAGATCGGCCAGATCGGCGCGGGAAGGGTCCTTCGGGATATGCTCGGGCCAGTTCTCGCTCAGCGGATGCCCCTCGGTCACCTGATCGGCATAGACCTGATCGCCGCCATGCAGCAGCAGGGAGAAGGGCGCGCTCCGGTGATCTTCCCGCAGGCGCGCCCACATCGCGTTGCGCTCGGAGCCTTCGCGCTCAAGATCGCCGATCTCCTCGCCGTTGCAGGACACATAGGCAATCCGCATATCGCCTCGCAAATCGCCTGCAACGTCGTAGCTTTCACCGCTCCATTGGTAACTGGACGGCCTGTCGGCTGGCAGGTGGAACCTTGCGCGCCATACGGTGGCATGATCGTAGTCGGCAAGGCGTTCCGCGGCATGGACGCCATCGACCGTTCTGACCGGCTCCGGGCGCGCCCGCCCGGCCGCGATGAAAAGGGCAGACAGTTGCGCCCCGGACGCCCCGATATCATCGAGAAACAGGATCGGACCGGTCATGATCGGCGGTTCGGATGTCATGTGTACCGTGGTTCGGGGCGGCGTTCAGGCACTGTTGTCACCATGAACGCGCCGCCCGTCAGTTCCATGCCGCCCGGCGGCGGCGCAGCACCGCAGGCAGGACAGTCAGCCCTATCAGCCCGACGACCCACACCAATAGAAGGGCCGCCTTGGCGAGGAAGTGAACCGGCCCCATCGCCCAGCCGACCAGCCCCTCGATATTGGCCGCATCGCGCAAGGCGTTGGCCTCGGCGCCCAGGCCGAACCAGTTTGCAAACCCGGTGCCGGTATCGGCCAGCGGACCGGCAGCGCCGGAAATCCACGCCAGCACCGGATCGACCAGCCACCACACGCCAAGCGCAAGCGCGGACCACAAGACCAGCCCGGCCACGATGACCGAGCCCGGAATATTCAGCGCAGGCAGGCTTCTGCGGTCGCGATACCCGTAACCGTCTTCTTCGTCATGATACGCATCCGGCTCGCGATATCGCTCGTGTCTGGATGGTTTGAACCGATGATGTCCCATGATTTGTCCACCTAGTCGAACAATTCGCGCAGGAACGATTTCCGGCCGCGATACCCGTGTTTGCCATGGCTACCGTGTTTGCTGTATCCGCCCCGGTCGTCGTAACCCCGGGGTTCGGGCTCGCGCCGTGGCGGCGGGGCCATTTCGGCGGCACTGCGTTCGATGATCTTGTCAAGCTCGCCCCGGTCCAGCCAGACGCCCCGGCATTGCGGGCAAAAGTCGATTTCCACGCCCTGTCGGTCCGACATGCTGAGTGGAACATCGCAGACCGGGCACATCATACCGGCTTTGGCGCTTCTGGGCTTCTCCATCTCGTTTCCTGGCTCCTTCAGTGTAACAACCATGTGTTCTTTTCCTGTTCTTATCATGAGATATAGAAGCTACAGTTACTATAGCTTCAAGGGGCGACACATCGTTTTTGGGGTAGAATCCGGTAGGGGGCAGGATCGTATCACAAGCTTTCGCGCACTCGGTGACATGCAAGGCGCATCCACCGGTGCTTGCGCCCAAGACCAGAACGCTCATTTCTGAGGCGCTGGCGGCTTGCGAGAGGCGTTTACATGCATGAATAACAACACAGAGGCTCTTTCGTCACATCGTCCCATTTGATGAAATGTTTGTTTGGGACACTTTTCACGTCAACAAAATCAGGAGCTTAGAAGGCAAAAAATCCAACAGGTTCAACTGGCACGCCGTTTCCAGTTTTCCTTATGCTACAATCCTGCCCCCTACCGGAACAGACCCCATCTACGAAAACACGGGCAACGTGTCTTCGCCGTTTAGCGTAGGATTCCACACTCCGCTGCAAAGGACCCCTGAGCGCAGATTGGGGTCGAGTGGGGCTGAGTGCAGAAAACCCCTTTAAGGTTTCTGTTGGGTTGTTTGCGCGTTGAGACTGACGCTCACGGTTCGTTCGCTCCGAGATACCGATAGATTGTCGCTTTTGAGAGGCTGTAGTGTGCCATCAGATCTTTGATCAGCATTCCAGCGGTACGCTTTTTGCGTAGCTCAACGATCTGATCTTCTGAAAGCGCGGGTCGTTTGCCGAACTGTACGCCGCGATCTTTGGCCTTCTTGATCCCATCCATCTGTCGCTCGGCGCGGATTTCGGTTTCGAACTGGCCAATGGCTCCGAGCATGTTGAACAGCAGCCGCCCGGTTGCGTCGGACGTGTCGATATTCTGATCGAGCACGACCAGATCGACACCTTTCTGTTTCAGTGTTTCAGCGATCTGGCAAAGGTGCAGTGTGGATCGCGCCAATCGGTCGATACGTGTGACAATCAGCTGGTCACCGTCGCGGACGTAATTCAGGCATTCTTTCAGCTGAGGGCGGGCGTCCGTCGTACCACTGCGCTTCTCTTCGAAAAGCTTGTCGCAGCCATCCAGCTTTTCGCGCTGCACGTCCAGAGATTGTCCGACTGAGCTGACGCGGGCGTATCCGACTTTGGCCATAGTGTCTCGAATAAATTTAGAGGTCTTGCGACTGTCATATTGAGACATTGAAAAAGACATGGCAAGCGAATGGTCTCAATTTCTACAGTTTTGAAGACCCTCTCCGTATAGAAAGACGACCCTCATGGCACACCGAGCGGTTCTGACCGCGCGACAGCGCGCGGCCCTTTTCCACCTTCCAACGGATGAGGCGTTGATCCTTCGGCATTACGCCCTGTCCGATGAAGACATCGATTTTATCCGCACCCGCCGCCGCCCTGAGAACCTGATCGGATTTGCGCTGCAGCTTTGTGCCCTTCGATATCCGGGACGGCTGCTGAGGCCCGGAGAGATCATCCCCAAAGAAATGTCTGACTTCATCGCCGCCCAGCTCGGCGTCAAACCCGATGACCTTCTACATTATGCCGAGCGAGAGAACACACGGCACGAGCACCTGGAAGTACTGCGCAAGATTTATAGGTACGAGATGTTCAAGGGCAAGCGGGTCAAACAGATGCGTGCGTGGCTTGATCAGAATGCCGAAGGTGCGCAATCGAGCGAAGGTCTGGTGAGGGCCTTTGTGCAAGAATGTCGTGGGCGGCATATCATCCTGCCGGGAACGACTGTCATGGAACGGATGTGCGCCGACGCGCTTGTTGCTGCCGAACGCCGGATCGAAACTCGGATAACGGCGCGCCTTGACCGCGCGATGCGCGCTCGTCTCGATGGCTTATTGAATGAGGAAGAGGAGGGCCAAACCACCACGTTCGTGTGGTTGCGCCAGTTTGAGCCAGGCAAGAACTCCGCAGATATCAACCGCCTGCTTGATCGGCTGGAGTTTCTGAAGGCGATTGCCTTGGCACCAGAAATTATGGACGACATCCCAGCACATCGGGTCACGCGGCTGCGCCGTCAGGGAGAACGCTACTTTGCGAAAGGACTACGTGACATCACCAGTGACCGCCGCCTTGCCATCCTGGCCGTCTGCGTCGTGGAATGGAGCGCTGCCATCGCAGATACCGTTGTGGAAACACATGACAGGATTGTAGGCAGCGTCTGGCGGGATGCGAAACGGATCTGCGACGCGCGGGTCACGGAAGCTCAGGCGGACGTCGCAAAGACCCTGGCTGGATTTGAGACCCTGGGATCAAACCTATTGATGGCCAAAGGCGACGATGCCGCCCTCGCCAATGCCGTCGATAGTTCTTGCGGCTGGAGCGGCCTTGAAAGTCTGGTCGCGCAAGCAACACAGCTTCAGGCAACGGTGAAAGCAGATACTCTGGCCCATGTGTCCAAGGGCTTCCACCGGTTCAAACGCTATGCTCGGCGCATGTTGAATGCTCTGGATATGACATGCGCCAGTGTGGCCCAGCCATTGATCACGGCAGCGCAGATTATCCGTGACAAACAGGATATCCCGGCCACATCGCTGACCTTTTTACAACCACGTTCGAAATGGCGACCGCAATTCCGCGCGCCCGATATTGATCAAGAGCGGCTGTGGGTTGTCGCCGTCCTGTGCCACCTGCGCGATGCGTTCCGTTCTGGCGATATCTGGCTTCCGCATTCGCGGCGTCATGCCGACATGAAGCAAGCCCTTGTGTCCATCGATGCCGCCCGCGCCATGGGGCTTTCAATGCCACTGGAACCAGAGATCTGGATGGCTGATCGAAAGCGCCGCTTGGAAGAGGGGCTGAAACGGCTGGCCAAGGCGGTGCGCTCCAAAACCTTGCCGAGTGGAGTCATTGAAGACGGCGTTTTGCGCGTGAGCCGTCTTGACGCCGATGTGCCGGAGGAGGCCGGTGATCTCGTCCTCGATCTTTACCGTCGTCTGCCGGAGACGCGGATCACCGATATTCTCACAGAGGTCGACAAAGACACCGGCTTCACCGAAGCCTTCACGCATCTGCACACCGGTGCCCCATGCCGTGACAAGATTGGCTTGCTGAACGTGCTCCTGGCGGAGGGTCTCAATCTAGGCCTGAGTAAAATGGCAAATGCCACCAACACTCATGACTTCATACAGCTTTCCCGTTTGTCACGGTGGCATGTCGAAAGCGAGGGAATGGCCCGCGCCCTGGCCATGGTGATTGATGCGCAGACCCACCTGCCAATGACCAAATTCTGGGGTGTAGGGAAAACGGCTTCCAGTGATGGGCAGTTTTTCCCAACGACGCGGCAGGGCGAGGCAATGAACCTCATCAACGCAAAATACGGCAACGAGCCGGGCATAAAGGCCTACACCCACGTCTCTGACCAGTATGCGCCATTCGCCACTCAGGTCATTCCCGCCACGGTGAGCGAGGCACCTTATATCCTCGACGGCTTGCTGATGAACGAGGCGGGACGGAAGATAAAAGAGCAGTATGCCGACACCGGCGGCTTCACCGATCTCGTCTTCGCCGCCACGTCCCTGCTCGGGTACCACTTCCATCCCCGCATTCGTGACCTGTCCTCCAAGAGGTTGCATGTGTTTGACCTCCGCGCTGTTCCCAAAGAGCTGAAAGGGTTAACCGGGGACAAAATTCGGGAAGCGAAGATCGTCGAAAACTGGCCGGATGTTTTGCGCTGTATCGCAACAATGCTGTCGGGCCGGATGCAGCCAAGTCACCTCCTCAAGAAATTGGCCGCGCGCCCGAGGCAACATGATCTGGCGTTGGCCTTGCGGGAGATCGGCCGGGTCGAACGCACATTGTTCATCATCGAATGGCTGCTCGACACCGACATGCAGCGCCGCGCCCATATCGGCTTGAACAAGGGAGAGGCACATCACGCCCTGAAAGGTGCTCTTCGGATCGGGCGTCAGGGAGAAATCCGCGACCGTACCACGGAAGGACAACACTTCCGCATCGCTGGCCTCAATCTGCTGACCGCCATCATCATTTATTGGAATTCCAAACAGCTCGGAAACGCTGTGGCAAGGCGACAGCGGGCAGGATTGGATTGCCCACCCGAACTCCTCGCCCACATATCGCCGCTTGGGTGGGCCCATATCATCCTAACAGGCGAATATCGTTGGCGGAAAATAGAAGCGCAAAATCCTTAAAGGGGTTTTCTGCACTCAGCCCCACTCGACCCCAGATTGTCACGGGAGTGTCACCGCGCGATCCGGGACCGTTGCGAATACCAGGCAGATACCGCGTCGATCTGTTCATTTGTCATGGTCCGGGCAATCGCCTCCATGACAGGCGAAAAAGCGGTGCCTCCGCGCTTGCCCTCACGCCAGAGCATAAGGCTCTCGGCGAGATACCACGTCGGCTGCCCGGCAAGCGCCGGAAAGTCGGGGCTTTGCGGTTGTGATCCCTGGCCATGGCAACTTTGGCACGACGGGATCCCGGCCTCTGCGATGCCGTCGAGGGCAATGCGCTGGCCAAGGGCCAGCAGCGCCTCGGGCGTGGAGGGCGTCCCGCCCGGAGCGGCCATCGGTACCGTGGCATAGCCAAGATCGGTGTCGCCCTCGAGAATCCCGGCCGCATCCTGCGGCGTGTCGAGCGGCAGAACCAGCGGCCCGGTCGCCCCCGGCGATGTTTTTGCGTCCTTGGCGGCATTTGCTACGGGGCCGGGATCCGGCACCGGGCCGGGCTGCCGGGCAAAGTATTCGGCAAGCCCGGCGAGGGTCTGTGCATCATACCGGCTTGCGGGCGGCTGCATGAAGCCGCTTTCGCGCCTGCCTTGCGCAAAGGCCTGCAATGTCGCGAAGAGATAGGGTGCGGGCTGGCCCGCGATGATTGGAAAGGCACCGCTGGCCGCGCCCTGCCCCCGGCCCAGCCCGTCGCGGCCATGACAGCGGGCGCAATTTTCCAATGTGTTCTCGAAGATGCCGTCCAGCGCCGCCAGCGCCTGCCCGCCCGCCTCCAGGTCGTCGTCCACGGCGCCGCCACCGAGTGCAAGATCGGCATAGGCTGCGGCGGTCATGTCTGGCAAGGCGCGCAGAAAGGCGACCTGCGCCCAGACCTCGTCATCGCGGTCCTGCGCCGGCCAGGCGGGCATCCCGGTATATTTGAACCCGTTCTTTACTATCCAGAACAGTTCCTCGTCGCTCCAGTCCACGACGCTGTCCTTCAGCCGCGGCGGCGAAGGAACCATGTTGGCCACGACCGGAGATTGGCGGACGCCGGGGGCGCCATGACAGGCGGCGCAGCTTGTCGCGTAATTGCCGGCCGACCGCTGGATCAGGGCCGGATCGGACAGGTCCAGCCCCTCGGGCCTTTCGACCGCCATCGACTGGGTGGCGACCGCGTTCTCCAGCGTCCAGCCAAGGAACCAGCGCGTTACAGGCCAATGACCCGACGAGGCCGCGACCGAAACCAGACCCGACCAGCCGACCAGCAATACCCCTGCGACGCCCAGAACCAGCAGGCCCGCGAACCGCTTCCAGGTCAGAACGATCCCCAGCCTCATCTGCAATCCCCGATCAGCGCGATGGGAAGGGTCTCGAACACCACCGCCACGAAGGACAATACCGCCAGCAGCAGCGTCGAGAACTCGAGGAACCGCTCGCGCGCCTCGGTCGTATTCTGATTGTTGTGGAAATCGCCTTCACCGGCTCGCCATTCGCGCCATGAGCGCCGCAGAATCAGACCGATCAGGGCGAGGCAGACCAAAGTCACACCGCCGATCAGTGTCCGCGTGCCGCCGATTCCGCGGAAAGGATCGCCGTTAGGCGCGCATTGCCAGGCCACCAGCAGATAGCTGAACAGGAAGTGAAATCCCCAGATCGTCGGCGCGGCGATCAGCGTCCAGAGCGTATCTTCGGTCTTGCCCAGTCCCAGCATCGCCATCCTCACACCAGCATCGGGAATAACGCCAGCAACGTCACCGTCACCAGCGCGGTTGCGAACATGAAATGCCAGTAAAGCGCCACGTTCGAGATGTCGGCGTCATGGTGCGGCGTCATCCTGCCGAAGACCGACCGCGCCAGGCAATAGGCCAGCATCAGGCTGCCCACCGCCGCGTGAACGGCGGTCCAGATCGCCAGCACCCAGACCGTCGCGGGATAGACGTGATCGGCGGGATTGAGACCATAGATCCAGGGCCCCCAGAGCAAGGCAGCACCGGCGCCAAGCGCCAGCAGGCTGCCTCCCGCCATCAGAGCGCGTGCGATACCGACCCGCCCGGCGCGATTGAGATTGCGCGCGCCCAGCGATGCCGCCCAGGCAGCGCCGAAAAGACCCAGTGACAGGCCGGGCCAGAGTGTGCCCGGTCCTGCCATGCCAGGCGGCGGAAAATCGGCGTGGATCGTGAAGTAGAACATGTAGCCAAAGGCCAGTCCGACAAAGGCCATCGCATCGCCCGCCATGGTGATAAACATCGCCCACCAGCCGGTCGATTTCGGACCCGAGACATAGAGCGGCAGGCTGAGGCCGAGACCGACGTTCTTGTCGGGCTTTTCGGGAATCGCCGCCGTTCCGCGCCAGAGCCAGACCATGATGGAAATCGTCGCCAGCACCATGGCGACAAGGGCCGGAATCCAGAACTTGAAGGTGGTGAAGATGAACACGGCCCCGGTCAGGGCAGCGGCGATCATCGGCATGAAGCTTGGCCCCGCAACCCGCAGGCACTGCATAGGCGTGCCGTCGAGGACCGAGGTAATGAGCGTCTCGCGCTTTCCTTCCTCCGCGTCGGGAAGATAGAACCGGCCCTTGTCTACGTCTTCCGCGAAATTCGGCTGTTCCCAGAGCGGATAGCGTGTGGTGACGATCGGAACCGAGCGCACACCCCAGTTTTCAGCCGGCATTTCGATCAGCCACTCAGACGTGCCGGCATTCCATGGATTGCGGTCTGCATAGGGTTCCCCGCCGCGCGGGCGCAGCACGTCCCAGACGATGATCAGAAACCCGGCGGCAAAAATGAAAGCGCCGGCGCTGGAGATCAGGTTCGCGGTCCCGACCCCAAGCTCGACCGGATAGGTCCAGACGCGCCGCGCCATGCCAGCCAGCCCGGAATAGTGCATCGGCAGGAAGGTTACGTTGAAGCCGGTGAACATGATCCAGAACGCCCACCGCCCCAGCCGGTCGGACAGTTTCCGGCCGCTGACAACCGGCCAGTAGTAATAGATACCCGCGGCCAGCGGAAACAGCATCCCTCCGATCAGCACGTAATGCAGGTGGGCAACCACGAAATAGGTGTCGTGCGCCTGCCAGTCGAAAGGCACCAGTGCCACCATGACGCCGGTCAGCCCGCCGATCACGAAGGTCGCCAGCGCGCCCGCGACGAACAGCATCGGCACCGAAAAGATCACCCGCCCGGTCAGCAAAGTCGCCAGAAACACGAATATCTGCACGCCGGTGGGGATCGCAACCGCCTCGGAGGCGGCCGAAAAGAATCCCAGCGAGGCCGAGGGCAGGCCCGTGGTATACATATGGTGCACCCACAGCCCGAAGGAGAGGAAACCGGTGCCGACGGCAGCCAGGACGATCCAGGAATAGCCCAGGATCGGACGCTGCGCGAAGGTCGGCACGATCATCGCCACCAGTGCGATGGCGGGCAGGAAGACGATATAGACCTCGGGGTGGCCGAAGATCCAGAACAGGTGCTGCCACAGGATCGGGTCGCCGCCACGGGCCGGATCGAAGAAGGGCCAGTCGAACATCCGCTCCAGTTCGAACAGGATGTCGCCCGCGATCAGTGGCGGAAAGGCGAACAGGATCATCGCCGCCACCACCAGCACATACCAGGCATAAAGCGGCATCAGGTTCAGGCGCATCCCCGGAGGCCGGCATTTCAGCGTGCCGACGATCAGTTCCACCGCCGCCGCGATCGAGGCGACCTCGATGAACGACAGGCCCAGTAGCCAGATATCTGGCCCGAGGCCCGGCGTGAATTTTTCTTCGGTCGTCAGCGGCGGATACATGAACCACCCCGAACTCGGCGCGGCACCGAAGAAAATCGAGCCGCTGACGAAAATTCCGCCGATCAGAAAACACCAGAAGCCGAAGGCCGACAGCCGTGGAAACGGCAGATCGCGCGCGCCAAGCATCTGTGGCAGCAGGATGATCGCCACCGCCTCGAATATGGGCACGGCAAAGAGAAACATCATCGCCGTGCCGTGCAGCGTGAAAAGCTGATTGTAGAAGGTGGCGGTCAGGAAGTCGTTCTCGGGCACCGCCAGCTGCACCCGCATCAGCAGCGCCAGGACACCGGCGAACAACATGAATCCGAAGGATGCCGCCGTATACCAGACGCCGATTTCGGTATTGTTCACCGCCGACCAGTAGCGCCAGCCCTTCGGCGTCTCCCATACCTTGCGCAGCCTGTCTTCCTGCCCGCGGCGCACCTCGGGGTCGTCCTGATCGGGTGCATCCGGTGCTGTCCGGTCTGTCATTCCAGGCTCCCCAGCCAGTCGGCGATGCGGGCGGTCTCTGCCTCGGGCAACATGCCGAAGGCAGGCATCTCGACCCCCGGCTTGAGATGGTCGGGCGAGGCGATGAAATCCGCGATGTTCTCGGCCGTGGTGGGCAGGATGCCCGCGCCGATCATCCGTCGGCTGGCCAGATGTGTCAGGTCGGGTCCGACGGTGCCGTCGGCAGGCGTGCCCCGCACGGAATGGCAGGCCGCACAACCGTTCTTCATGAAGAGATCGAGGCCGGGGCCCTCGGTGACGGCGGCGGGCCGGGCCTGCGCCCGCACATAGGCCTCGAACTCAGCGGGCGGCACCACGATCACCCGGAAACCCATCTGGGCATGGGCGAGCCCACAGAATTCGGCGCAGGTCCCATTGAAGACACCAAGCTCTGTCGGCTCCAGGATCAGCCGGTTCACCCGGCCCGGTATGGCGTCCATCTTGCCGGCCAGCGGCGGCACCCAGAACGAATGGATCACGTCGGGGCTGCCTAGAAGGATCGTGGTGCGTTGGCCAAGCGGAATGACGATCTCGTTGGCGCCGGGGATGCCGCCTTTCGGCAGACTGCGCACCACGCCCGGTGCGCCCGTCACACCGTAGGAGACGCGCCACCAGAACCGCTCGCCCGAGACCGCGATGGTCGGGCCATCGCCCGGCCTGCGCAGGTCGTTCAGCAATCCGAGGCCCCAGACCAGCAGCGCCGCAAGCACCACTGTCGGGAACACGCAGCCGCCCCAGATGATCAACCGCAGCCCGGCCTTTTCGCTGTGCCGCCCGGGCCGCACCTTGACCGCATAGAAGCTGACGCCGATGACGATGGTCCAGATCACCACGCCGCCGGCCAGCATGACCCAGAACAGCGCAAGGACGCGTGCCGCCTCGTCCCCTGCGGGATCGAAGGCGGATTGCGGGTTTTCGCATCCGGCCAGGGCAAGCGCCGCAAGCAGGAGTGCAGACGCCGGCACCCTCACGATCCGGCCCTGTTCGCTGCCGCCGCCGCGTCGCAGGGGCTGGCAATGCGTGTCCGGTCCATGGCGGCGAACCAGGCGGCCGCGACGACAAGCGCGGCGACCAGATACATCATCGCCGCCGCCGTCATCATCAGGACGCCGGCAAGCTGCTGATCCTCGATCAACGTCAATCCCCAGGCTTCGGGCCAGGCTCCGTAGGCCGGATACAGCGCCCGACCCGAAAAGGTCAGCAGCGCCCCGAAGATCAGCGAAAACTTGAAGCAGACGAACAGCGCGGCAATCCGCACCCCGAAGCCTCTGTTCCCGCTCCGGGCAATCATGGTCCAGAACGGCAAGGCCGCAGCGAAGATCGAACCGTGCATGACGGCATGAACAAGATCGTCCTCAAGCGCCACGGCAAGCGCGCGCGGCGCGTGCCAGAACAGGAAAACGCCCAGCATCATGGCGGTGGCGACACCGGACGCGCTCAGAAGTCTCTGTGCCCGACGCCAGGCTGCGGCTTGGGCCAGCGCACCGAACCACCTTTGCCAGCGTCGCGGCAAGGCGCGGGTCATCGTCGCAAGCGGTTGTCCCAGCACCAGAAGCGGCGCCGCCAGTCCCATCAATGTGATATGCTGGGCCATATGTGCGGAAAACAGGCTCTCTCCCCACGCATCGAGGGGCCAGACAAGGGCTGCGACCAGCGCCGCGATCCCGCCCGCAAAACACGCAGCCTGCCAGGTTCGCACACCGCGACCCTGACCCGCCCGTGCCCAGGCAAGATGCAAACCGCGGGTGTAAAGAGCGGTCGCCAACCCCAACGGCAGAAGGACCGAGGGCTGAAATGACCACATTGTCCAGAAGTCGGCCGGTGACGGCGGGGCACCATCGCTGTGCGCCCGCGCCGGCGATGCAACGACCAACAAGATGGCGGCAGGAAGCGATGCGCAAGGGGCTGCGTCAAGTCCGTGGCGGCAGCACCGCGCAAGGCGCGCGGCGCGCGGCACGATTTTCCGGGTTCCGCACGGTGTCACTGTTCTCCGCCTCCGGTGGTCCGATGCTCACCCTGCTCGAATTCCGCGCAGGTTTCAATCTTCTGGCCCGGCAAAGCGGCCCGGTCGCATGTCAGTTGCCGAGGGCATAGGCCACGACTTGGTCGCCGACTTGCGGCTTCAGAATCGGGTTGCCGCCGGCGACGAAGACGACGTAATCGCGCCCCTCGTGGGTATAGACCGCAGGAATGGCGACCGAGGGCGCCTCGACCAGATCCGACCAGACCTCGGTACCGGTCCGGGCGTCGAGCGCGCGCACTCTCGCATCCATCGACGCGCCGATGAAGATGACCCCGCCCGCCGTCACCACCGGGCCGCCGAGCGTCGGCGAGCCCCAGCTTTCGGGACCGTAGAAACCCCATTGCTGCGTCATTCCGAACGGCACTTCATAGAGCCTGTCGCCGGTGCGCAGATCATAGGCCGAAAAGGTGCCGTAGGGCGGCGCCCAGCAAGGCAAATTGGCCCAGTTGGTCCAGTTGTAAAGCTGGATTCCATAGGGCGCACCCTCTTGCGCGTAATAGCCCTGCTCTGCACCGCTCTCACCGGCGACCTGAGCGTAGGTGTCGCGCGGAATGAGCTTGATCACCTGCACGATGCGCGAGGAGTTGAGGTAGAGGATGCCTGTTCTGGGATCGACGGCACCGCCGCCCCAGTTATTGGCACCGGCCGTTCCGGGCCATAGAAATGTCCCCTGTTCGGAAGGCGGCGTGAACAGTCCTTCGTAGCGGAAACGTTCGACATCGTCGCTGCACTGGCCCCAGCCCGTCACATCGGCCAGCCGAGAGACCTCGGGCAGCTTTCCGGGATCGTTGGTGGGTGTCAGCGCGGACGAGAAGGGCTGGGTCGGGGCGGCCTTTTCACCTTTCGCATCGCTGGCGGGCACGGGGCGATACTCGATCGGATAGACCGGCTCGCCGGTCTCGCGGTTGAGCACGAAGATCTGACCCTGCTTGGTGGTCTGGACCAGCGCGGGGATCGTCTCGCCATTCTTCTCCAGATCGACAAGGGTCGGGGCGGAAGGTGTGTCATAATCCCAGATATCATGACGGATGAGCTGTTGGCTCCACCGGACCTCGCCGGTCTCGATATCGACCGCCGTCACCGAGGTTGCCAGCGGAATCGGATCCGTCCGGTTGCCACCCCAGTAGTTGGGGCTGGGCGAGGATACCGGTACATAGACCAGCCCGAGCCGGGGATCGGCGGCCATGGAGGTCCAGATATTGGCGGTGCCGGTTTGCGGTATCAGGTCTTCCGGGATGAAGGACAGATCCCACTTCAACCCACCGGTGCGGGCGTCGATCGCCATCAGATTGCCCGGCGGCGCGACGGCATAGGCCCAGTCCTTCCCGGCCCAACCCAGCAGCAAGGTGTCGCCGACGACGGTAGGTGGCTGAAGCAGAGAGAACGGAAAATTGTCGTTGACCGTATTCCACTGGTTTACGTCGAGAACGCCGCTTTCGCCAAAATCGGCGCAGGGCTGTCCGGTATCGGCGTCAACCGCGTGCAATGTCGCGTTCATCGTTCCGATGTAGACGCGCTTTTCGCAAACCCCTTGCAACCCGCTCTGCCAATAGGCCACACCGCGATTCTTCAACGCGGGCTGGGTCAGCGCCTCGAGCACCGTCTCGGGCTCATAGGACCAGCGTTCCTCGCCGGTCGCGGGATCGAGCGCGAGTATGCGGTAGAACGGAGTCCCGAGATACAGTGTCTCGTTGGCGTAGATCGGTGTCGCCGACCACACGGTTTGCGGCAGCTCGTCGCTGCCGTCGGCCGCGTCCCCGGTTTCAACCGACCACACCCTTTCAAGTCTTTGGACCGTCTCGGGTGTGAAGGAGCTTACGGGAGAATACTTTTGCGCCGCAAGATTGCCGTTGAACGTCGTCCAGTCGGTGGGCTGAGCACCGGCACCCGAAGCGGCGAGGAGAAGAAAGGCTGCAAGAGTCCGGGCCATGTAGGTCACGTTGTCATCCTTCCCTGTCTGCTGCCTGCAAAGGCCGCAGCTAAACCGGCAAGCAGCGCCAGCAGCATTGTGGCCACAAGTACATTGGCCATCAGGAAATAGGCCGCGACCGCCGTCGCCGCCGCGTCGATGACGCTCAATGTGAGCAACAACCCGAACAGCCACCGTTTCAAATGAACGAAAGCCAGCAATGCCGCAGTGGCGGCAAGCAGCGCCGTGGAAACCAACACGAGGGTCGCGCCTGCCGACCCGGCAGTCCCGCTTGTCGGAGATAGAAGCTCGAAGAGCGCAAGTCCCAGACCAGTCAAACCCAGAATGGTAACAAGAAGCAAAGCTGCCTGGCGGAAATTTCTCGTGATCATCATGAGTATATAACGTTGTTTGTCTTCCGAGGTTCCAATCAGGAATGGCTGGATACTGTCCCGGAACATGGTGAAAAACCGCGCCGTCGAGGTCGTCGATTTATGGTGGAGTTGCGAGCTTCGAACACGGACCGGTGGCCAGCGGCGGTCATTCATCATCCTCATGCACAGCCTTGTGGTGCTCGCGATGGGCGTCGCGGAGAATCTTGAACCCACCCCAGATGAATATACCGGCAACGGCGACGCCGACGGCCAGGTCCGGCCAATTGGAGCCCAGCCACCAAACGAGTCCTCCGGCAACGAGGATGCCGCCATTCGCCGCGAAATCGTTCCAGCTGAACGTATTCGCGGCGCGGACGTTGACGTCGGGATCGTCTATCCTGTTCAAAAGCCAGACGCAGATCACGTTCACGATGGCCGCAATCACCGACATCACGATCATCAACCCGCCGAGTGGCTCTGATCCGGCGTAATAGCGCCGGACCGCATCCACCAGAACCCCAATTGCGAACAGCAGAAGCATTCCCCCCGAGACGTTTGCGGCCGCTCGTTTCCACTTGTCCGCCCGCGTCAGCGCAAAGAGACTGATGGCATAGACGACCGTGTCGGAAGTGTTGTCCAGACCGTTGGCGATCAATCCGCTGGAATCCCCGATGGCTCCGGTTACGAAGAACCCTATGGCAATCGCCAGATTCAGCAGCAGCACAATCCACAGTGCGCGTCTTGCCGATGAGTTCTTTTGCTCTGCCATGCACGACGTCCGAAAAATGGGTTCTGATGTCGAAGGGAACCGACCCCCCAAACTGAGAGTTTCTTACTGTTAAGAATAAGAACTTGCGGACGTCATTTAGGTTCCAGTCTGGGCAGGGAAAGATCGGCCTCACTCAAGCGTCAGCGATCATGTTCAATGCTGGAGTTCGAAAGGCTAACAGCAAACACGACGAGGCAGCCCGTTGCGGGCTTGGATGAAAGGAGAACCTCATGTGGAAGGAAGTGAACCTGGACGGCGAGGATGTATTGGGGCTCGAATGTAATGGAAAACTGTCTAAACGAGACTTCGAAACCATGCACACATGGCTTGATCGCGAGTTGAAAGGGGCAGAGGCCAAACCGGCGCTGGTCATCTTCATGGCTTCGTTCGAGGGGTACGAAAGTGCCGCGGCGATGTGGGCGGACATGAAAGTAGACACCCGACATGCCGACGACTTCTCGCGGGTCGCCATGGTCGCTGATCAGAAATGGATCAAATGGGGGATGAAGGCGGCGGACCGAGTGTTGGGTGCCGACCTGAAATGGTTCGACAAAGATGAACGAGACGCCGCCATCTCTTGGGCGCGCGGAGCCTAGCGCGGCGGACCGGATTAGATCGGCGATGACCCCGGTCGGTTCGCTAGAATGTATCTCTCAGCTAACGGATTCACGATTTTGTGATTGGCGAGCGTTCGAAGCTCCGGCTGGTGGAGGTTCTATAAAGCCTCTAAATGCATCCATTGGAGGCGTCCCGCGTGAAAACGGCCAGTTGCGAGACACATCCTGCCCGGTGAGGCCGGGATGCCCGTTAGGAGCATAGAACACCAAGAAAAACAGGCGCGTGAGCATCGAGATCACAGGCCCCTACCCTCCCCTTGTTTGTTGCAAAAATATGTTGCGAAATCACTTGATTGAGCAACAAGAAAGCGCAACAATCAGCGCATGAACTTTGGCTATGCTCGTATTTCCACAGATCGCGGTCAGGACACCGCCGCGCAACTCGATGCGCTACGCGCCGCCGGGTGCGAGCGCGTGTTTGAGGAACGCGCGTCCGGTGGCCGTTGGGATCGGCCGGAGCTGCACCGGATGCTCGATCAGCTCCGCGACGGCGACGTGGTGATCGTCTGGAAGCTTGACCGGTTGTCGCGATCGCTGAAAGACCTTCTGTCCATCATGGAGAAGATCAACGCCGCTGGAGCTGGTTTCCGGTCGCTGACCGAGGCCATCGACACCACGACGCCCGCCGGGCGCATGATGATGCAAATGGTCGGGGTCTTCGCCGAGTTCGAGCGCGAGATGATCCGCGAGCGCACGCGCGCCGGTCTGGAGCGCGCCCGCAAGAAGGGACGCCACCCAGGGCGCAAGCCGAAGCTGTCGGATGATCAGCGCAAAGAAATCCGCGACTTGGTGCGATCCGGCAAACGCACCGAGGCTGAGGCCGCGCGTCTGTTCAACGTCCACAGGTCCACGATCAGCCGTGTCATGCGGGAGGTGGCACCCGATGCAGCAGCTTGAGATGTTTCCTGAAGATATCCGCATCGAGCGTGTAGACCCGGATGCCAATATGTTTCGCTTCTATCGGTTGCGCCTAATGCCTGACCTGTTCGGCGGTGTCTCGCTCCTGCGGGAGTGGGGCCGGATTGGCACCCAGGGGCGGCATCGGATCGACTGTTTCGAGGATGCAGGCCGCGCCGCTGACGCCATGGTCGCGCTCTACAAGGCTAAGCAGAAGCGCGGTTATCAGCTCGCAGGGTGATGGCCGGCCCCCTGCCCTCTCGGTGGCAAATTTTCGAGACCAGCCGTTCATGCAGCGCGCAGCTAATTCGGGCTGTGATGCAGGTTTCTCGGACGCCATGCGCGGGGGTTTGGGCGGAGCGCTGCGGTTGCCTGGCGTCGGAGAAGCGCTCAGGCGGGAAATCGCGGGGTTGGGGTTGGGCGGATCGGCTGGGTCTATGGGGATTTGGAGGCTTGAGTGCCCTGGTTCCGACGGCTCGGGGTAGGTTCGTGGTGGCCCGTGAGGGCAAGCCCGTCATGGGTTCTGGTTAGTTTTTGGCAACCTGCGTCGCGTTCCCGGGATATTTGCGACCTGAGGATCGCTGAGGGCTGGATTTGGGCAGGCGGGATGTGCCGCAGCCGGTGGGGTGTGCGGTTACGATCGCAACCTGGGGACTGAGGCGCGCTGTTCATGCGGCAGCCCTCGCTGATGCCGGTGGTGCTCTGGGATGTTGTGCGGGCGCGAAGGTATCGACGATGATCAACCGGCCGCCGCAGCATGGGCATGGCAGCGCGAGGACGCGGGCGGGCGCATCGGCATCCTCGATCGTGTTATCGTGAGCAAGACCCGGAACCGGTGTTTCGGCCCCGAGCAGCTCCCTGATCCTCGCGATATTGGCGGTCCGATTGCCGTTGCCGAAGAAGCCATAGTGGCGGATGCGGTGCTGGCCTTTGGGCAGGACGTGGATGAGGAA
This sequence comes from Sulfitobacter sp. HI0027, assembly GCF_001634775.1. NCBI lineage: Bacteria > Pseudomonadati > Pseudomonadota > Alphaproteobacteria > Rhodobacterales > Roseobacteraceae > Sulfitobacter > Sulfitobacter sp. HI0027. The sequence goes on along the minus strand of NZ_LWER01000204.1, from coordinate 3,433 downwards.
CCGGCGGATGAACTCGTCGGTTTTCAGGGTCATGGTGGTGTGCCGCCCGGGGCCGGTGATGCGGTAGTCCTTGACGCGGAAGGTGACGCCCCGGTCGTCGACCCGTATCAGGCGGCTGTTGGAGATCGCGACACGGTGGGTGTAGCGCGACAGGTATGCCAGCACGGCTTTGGGTCCGGCGAAGGGCTCCTTGGCATACACGACCCAATCGATCTTGCGTAGCGGTTGCAGGAAAGCGTCAAAAACCGCGAGATCAGCAAGCTTTGCATGGTCTCCGAAGAAGCGCAGCTTCCCGGCTTTGTGCAGCCGGGAGAGCCCGTCCAGAATGAGCCGCCTGTACAGCCGAGACAGCACACGCACGGACAAAAAGAAGTTCTTGCGGCAAGCGATCCACTTGGTCCCATCTTCAGACAAGCCGCCGCCCGGCACGATCATGTGGACATGTGGGTGGTGGGTCATCGCCGAGCCCCAGGTGTGGAGCACGGATGTGACGCCCACCCGTGCGCCGAGGTGCTTGGGGTCGGCGGCAATCCTGATCACCGCGTCTGCGCTCGCCCGCATCAAGAGATTGTAGATCTCCCGTTTGTTTTGGTGGGCGATGTCCGCGATCGGTTTGGGCAGCGTGAAGACCAGGTGGAAATACCGCACGGGCAGCAGTTCGGCCTCGCGCGCCGCCAGCCAAGCCCTGGCTGCCCCGGATTGGCATTTGGGACAGTGGCGATTGCGACAGGAATTGTAGGCGATGTGCTCATGGGCGCAGTCTTCGCACCGCGCGACATGGCCGCCGAGCGCCGCCGTGCGGCAGCGCTCGATAGCGCTCATGACCTTCAACTGATCGAGGCTGATGTGGCCGACGTTGGCCGCCAGCCAGGCAGCGCCGTGGGCGCGGAAGATATCCGCAACCTCCAGCGATGGCCGAGGCAACGGGGGCTACGACGCGCCTTTCTTGCCCTTCTTGCGCTTGGCCGACCTCAAGTCATCCAGCGGGCTGTCCACTGCCGCGATCATGCCCGTGGCAACGCTCGCATATCGAGCCGTCGTGGTCAGTTTGGTATGGCCGAGCAGTGCCTGAATGACCCGGATGTCCACACCACGTTCCAGCAGATGTGTCGCGAAGGAATGGCGCAACGTGTGCAGCGTAACCGGTTTGGTGATGCCCGCCATCCGCGCCGCCTCCTTGAACAGTCGCGAGATCTGGCGGGCCGAGAGATGTTTGCCGCGATAGCCGGGGAAGAGAACCCGCTCGGGGCCAGGCACGCCTGCATCCTGGCCGGTGGGGCGTTCGGTCCACCATTCGCGCAACAGGCCCAGAATATCTGTGGGCAACATCACGTTGCGATCCTTGCGGCCCTTGGATTGCACGATGCGGATGATGTTTTGGGCGCCATCGATGTCGCCAACGCGCAACCGGACAACTTCGCCCGCACGCATCCCGCAGCCATAGGCAAGCGACAACATCACGCGCGCCTTAAGGCCAGGTGCCATGGCCAGGATGCGTTTAACCTCATTGCGGCTCAGGACAAGCGGTACCTTCACCGGCTCCTTGAGGCTGAAAATCTCGGCCACAAGATCGTGCCGTCGCAGGGTGACCCGGAACAGAAACTTCACCCCGGTCATCGTGCGATTGCGCGTGCAGATGCTGGTGCCGGTCTCAATCAGATGCTGTTGGAAATCGCGGACGTCATCTGGCTCCGCTGTCTCTGGCGAACGCCCAAGCCAGGCCGCAAACCGCTTGCACGCCCGCAAGTGTCCGATCTGAGATGCCGGTCCTAGATTGCGCGCCGACATATCCGCGATCATGCGCGCCCGAAGCGGCGTCAAGGGTGTGGAGTGCTGTACATTCATGGGAAAACCCTCTGTCAACCGAGGCAAAATCACCTCGATCAACAGCACAAACCCAACACCGCAAACCGCAAAACAAATCCCGACTAAGCGCAACCCCAGCCATAGGCGCCCATATCGCGGAGCGATTTAGTGCAAGAGCCCGAAGGGACGGATGCTGCGCTTCGCACGAATGCCGGGTATCATTCTTCTTGACTGAACTTGAGTGGATTTCCCAATGCCTGAAAGCTACGACACGATTGGATTGGACTACGCCAAATTGCGCTGTGCTGATGCGCGGATCGCGAAGTTAATACATACGGCACTCGGTGAAAGCCGAGCGGTGTTGAACGTTGGTGCAGGTGCAGGCTCCTACGAGCCTGTGGATCGTATGATTACAGCACTCGAACCGTCCGCCGAAATGATAGCGCAGAGGCCAACATCCAATGCGAGAGTGGTGCAAGGCATCGCCGAAAACCTTCCTTTTGATGATGATTGCTTCGACGCGGTTATGGCGGTGCTGACAGTGCATCACTGGAACGACAAGGCAAAAGGCATGGCCGAGTTGCGCCGAGTTTCGCGTGGCCCCAAAGTGATCCTGACTTACGATCCTACATTCCGTGACTTTTGGCTATTTGACTATTTCCCAGAACTTGCCGCACTAGATAAGGGCCAGATGCCGCCAATAGATGAATATGCGAAATGGCTTGGCGAGGTGGAAGTGTCACCAGTTCTGATCCCGCACGATTGTTCTGACGGTTTTCTTGCGGCCTACTGGCGGCGTCCTTCTGCATATCTTGATGCCCGTGTTCGTGCTGGGATTTCCTCATTCTGGAAGATTGGCGATATCGCCCCCGGTTTGGAAAGCCTTAGGCGTGATCTCGAAAGTGGGACTTGGACGAAGCAGTTTGGTGACGTTCTTGAACTCGATAAGCGTGACTGTGGGTATCGCCTTGTTGTCGCACCGTGAATTCACCATCTGCGCCGCCATAGCGGACCTTCAGAAGGCATAACCAAACGGCGGCAAAGTCCCGCGACCAGTGAGTTCCGACAGCGTGCAGCGAGTGGCCGGACTTGCATATTGCGACGTGAGCCAACGCCTTACTGGCCTTCGCCGTTCGAGCCTATTTCCTCTATTCTGCGTCGAAGGCGCGCCTTCGACGCTGCAAGCTCTTCTTCGGTCAATTCCGGTCTGGGTTTCAGGCATTGGAGACGCGCCGCAACAAGGGGCTCTGCATCCTCGTGTGCGCATTGCAGTTCTTCCGCGATGCTTGAAACGAAAGCGTGGCGGTTAAGCTCCGCGCTCTGTAGCCCGCCCAAAGTGCGCTGGAGGAAGATGAACGCGGATGCGATGTCTTGGGGTCTATCAGCATAAAGGTACCAAAAGTCCCACAGGATTTAGCTACGCTTTATGCGCGTCTGAGTGGTCAGGTCGCAGCTGTTTGATGCGATCTGTGGGGAAGTATTTGTAGAATGCGGTGCGGCCAATTTTGAGCTGGTCAATGACGTCGCCGATGAATGGGTAGTTTTCGGTATCCTTAAGCATGGCTTCGGCATGTTTGATGTTTTGCTCGTTCATAGCCTTTGGCCGACCGCCTCGGCGTCCGCGTTT
>NZ_LWER01000203.1:0-1606 GCF_001634775.1 Sulfitobacter sp. HI0027 | reverse complement strand
AATGAGCGCTGAACACTGTCAAATGATTGATTAAAAAGAAATACGCTTCCCAACCAAACCGGCAAAAGCCCCGCCTTTTAGCAAGGAAATAGGCCGTATTGCGAAACATTTTTAAAGCAACATCGCGCGGCCTAGGCGTCCAAAAATTGGTTCAAACTACGATAGTGTCCCAAGGAATGGTGTAACTTTGTTCTTCGGCCATGGCTTGGCCGCAGTTACAGGACGGCGATTGTCGCCGGGTCCATGGGGGTAGTGTCGCAAATGGCGGCGACGGTTTCCAGTGTCATGTAGCGCCGCGTGATCGCCCACTCATCATTTTGCTCCAGCATCAGGGCTCCGACCAGTCGTGTGACTGCGGCCTCGTTTGGAAAGATGCCGACAACGTTGGTCCGGCGCTTAATCTCCTTGTTGAGGCGTTCAAGTGGGTTTGTGCTGTGGATCTTGACCCAATGCTCGCGGGGAAAGCTCTTGTAGGCCAACACGTCATCCTCAGCCCGGCGCATCAACTCCGCGAGCTTTGGATGGCGCGTCTCAAACGCGTCGATCAGCTTGGCCCAGTGCTCTTTTGACGCGGCCAGCGTGTCCTGGTCGAAGGCGGTTCTGAGCGCCGCGGTGACGATTGGCTTGTCCTTCTTGCCGACGCAAGCAAGTGCGTTGCGCATGAAGTGGACGCGGCAGCGCTGGACTGTCGCACCGAGCACCTTTGCCGCGGCGGCCTTCAGCCCCTTATGATCGTCGGCGATGATCAGGCGGGTGCCGCGCAGCCCGCGATCGGCCAGAGAACGCAGAAATTCGTCCCAGAAGACCTCGGCTTCACTGGGCTGGACAGCGATGCCCAGAACCTCGCGGCGTCCATCCAGGTTGACCGCCACTGCCACTATAGCAGCGACGCTGACGATCCGACCGCCACGGCGGACCTTGATGTAAGTCGCGTCAAGCCAGAGATAGGGCCATTCGCCTTCCAGCGGGCGGTTCAGGAATGCATCGACGCGTTCATCAATCTCGCCGCAGAGCCGCGAGACTTGGCTCTTCGATACGCCAGTCATTCCCATAGCCTTGACCAGATCATCCACGGAGCGCGTCGACAGGCCCTGAACATAGGCCTCTTGAATGACAGCCGTCATGGCTTTCTCCGCCGCCCGGCGGGGCTCAAGGAACTCGGGCAGGTAGCTGCCCTTGCGCAGCTTCGGGATCTTCACGTCGACCCTTCCTGCACGCGTTTCCCAAGCTCGGGACCGGTATCCGTTGCGATGGTTCATGCGGTCGCTGCTTCGCTCGTGCGCACTGGCACCGCAGAGCTGGTCGACATCCAGCGCCATGAGGCGGTCGGCGACGAAACCGAGCATCTCGGCAAGCAGGTTGCTGTCAGATGTCTCTGACAAAAGCGCACGCAGCGCGGCAGTATCTGATAGACTGTTCTTGGTCATGGTCGTTCTCCTCGGTCAAAGTTAGGTCCGCAAACCAAACCTTAGCCGAAGAACAACCATGGCCGCCAAGGGACCCGCACGGGCCTCGCTTCGCTATGCGAAGGCTCCGCTCAGCCCGCGCTACCAGTGGGAGTTACACCAACTGTTGGGACACTGCTNCGAGATGGAACTCGAAGGGG
>NZ_LWER01000202.1:0-2658 GCF_001634775.1 Sulfitobacter sp. HI0027 | reverse complement strand
GTCACGCATGGCTTGGTCGTCATCGCTCAGCGTCAAGCGCGACAACCCGCCCGGGCGGCCTTTGACGATCTCTGCCGAGGCTTCAATGGTCGACCAGANCCGATCGAGGTCAACGCGGGTATCGGGAGTTATTGACATGAGAAACTGTTGATTGTCACTGAGAACTGACCCGGTAGCCCCATAAATTGTCACTGAGAATTGACCCATGTGAACACACTTCCCCGACGGTTTTGGTTGGGGGGATTTGGAGTGATCGACATGGGATTTTTGAGTGTCATTCGACGCTGGGCATTGCGTGACAAGATGCCAATCAGGGAGATTGCCCGGCGGACGGGTTTGTCTCGGAACACGATAAAGAAGTATCTGCGTGAAGGTGCGGTGGAACCGCAGTTCAAGACGCCCAAGCGTCCAAGCAAGCTGGATCCCTATTCGGATCGGCTGTCAGCCTGGCTTTTAATCCAGACGCGGAAGTCACGCAAAGAGCGGCGGACAGTGAAGCAAATGCATGCTGATCTGGTGAAGCTGGGATATGATGGCTCCTATGAACGCGTAGCAGCTTTCGCCCGGGCATGGCGTGAAGATCGGCATCGAGCGGAACAGACGACGGGGCGCGGCACCTACGTGCCTTTGGTGTTCGCGCCCGGCGAAGCCTTCCAATTCGATTGGAGCGAGGACTGGGCCAACATTGGCGGTGAGCGCGCCAAACTTCAGGTCGCGNATATCAAACTGTCACACAGCCGCGCTTTCTTGGTGCGGGCCTACCCGCTGCAAACGCACGAGATGCTGTTTGACGCCCACTGGCATGCATTCCGCGTCTTCGGCGGCGTGCCTGGTCGCGGGATCTATGACAATATGAAGACCGCCGTTGATCGTGTGGGCAGAGGCAAGCAGCGGGACGTCAATGCACGCTTCAAGGCTATGGCCAGCCACTACGTGTTTGAGCCCGAGTTCTGCAATCCAGCCGCAGGTTGGGAGAAAGGCCAGGTTGAGAAGAACGTGCAGGATGCGCGCAACCGCATGTGGCAAGTCATGCCGGTCTTTGCCGATCTGGACGAGCTGAACCAATGGCTTGAAGATCGCTGTATCGCCCTTTGGGCAGAGACACCGCACAAGGCTTTGCCGGGGTCCATCGCTGACGTGTGGGAGGCCGAGAAGCCCACGCTGATGGCACTGCCGCCGGCATTCGATGGCTTTATCGAACACAGTAAGCGTGTGTCACCCACATGCCTGATCACGTTCGAACGCAATCGCTACAGCGTTCCCGCCAGCTTCGCGAACCGACGTGTCAGTTTGCATGTTTATCCCGAACGGCTGGTCGTGGTCGCTGAAGGGCAAACGGTTTGCGAGCATGCGCGGATCATCGAGCGATCTCATCGCAAGCCCGGCAAGGTCATCTATGAGTGGCGTCACTATCTCGCTGTCATCCAACGCAAACCAGGTGCCTTACGCAATGGTGCGCCGTTCACGGAGATGCCGGATGCCTTCCGGCAACTTCAGGATCACATGCTGCGTAAAGAAGGCGGTGACCGAGAGATGGTCGACATTCTGTCTCTGGTCCTTCAGCACAACGAAGATGACGTTTTGTGCGCAGTGGAGCTGGCACTTGAAGCGGGCGTCCCCACCAAGACGCACATCCTGAACCTGTTGCATCGATTGATCGACCGCAGACCGACAGATCACCCCGAGGTCGATCCGCCGGACGCACTGGCATTGCAGTCAACGCCAGAGGCCAACGTCGATCGCTATGACGGGTTGCGACAGACTAAGGAGAAGCGCCATGCGTCATGACCCAGCAGGAGCTTCTATCGTGATCATGCTACGCAGTCTCAAGCTGTACGGCATGGCAAATGCGATTGAAGACTTGGTCGCCCAGGGCGCGCCAGCGTTCGAAGCTGCCACACCAATGCTGTCACAGCTGCTCAAGGCTGAGATCGCCGAACGCGAGGTACGGTCTATCGCCTACCACACGAAAGTCGCCCGCTTCCCCGCATACAAGGATCTGACGGGCTTCGACTTTGCATCGAGTGAGGTCAACGAAGCGACAGTGCGGCAGCTACATCGATGCGAGTTTATCGAAGCGGCCGAAAATGTCGTTTTGATCGGCGGTCCCGGAACGGGCAAGAGCCACACGGCCACTGCAATTGGCGTCCAAGCGATTGAGCACCACAGGCGCAAGGTCCGCTTCTTCTCGACCGTAGAATTGGTCAATGCGTTGGAACAGGAGAAGGCGCTTGGAAAGGCAGGGAAACTGGCTGAGACGCTGACGAAGGTCGACTTGGTCATTTTGGACGAACTCGGCTACCTGCCGTTCAGTTCATCTGGCGGGGCGCTGCTCTTCCATCTGCTCAGTAAGCTCTATGAGCGCACCAGTGTGATCATCACCACCAACCTTAGCTTCTCAGAATGGGCGCAGGTCTTCGGGGATGCAAAGATGACCACCGCTCTCTTGGATCGGCTTACCCACCGCTGCCACATCCTCGAAACCGGAAACGACAGCTACCGCTTCAAGGTCAGTTCTGAGGCAGCAAAGAAAACTGCAAAGGAGGCCAAAACATTGACCGCATCATAGACCACGACGCATAACTGAGGGTGGGTCAAATCTCGGTGAAAATACCGGGTCAGTTCTCAGTGACAATCAACAGCAGGAGGGGCCAAATT
>NZ_LWER01000201.1:0-399 GCF_001634775.1 Sulfitobacter sp. HI0027 | reverse complement strand
CCACCGACTGGACGACGTTCAACGGCAATCTTGCGGCGCAAAAGTATTCTCCCGTAAGCTCCTTCACACCCGAGACGGTCCAAAGACTTGAAAGGGTGTGGTCGGTTGAAACCGGGGACGCGGCCGACGGCAGCGACGAGCTGCCGCAAACCGTGTGGTCGGCGACACCGATCTACGCCAACGAGACACTGTATCTCGGGACTCCGTTCTACCGCATACTCGCGCTCGATCCCGCGACCGGCGAGGAACGCTGGTCCTATGAGCCCGAGACGGTGCTCGAGGCGCTGACCCAGCCCGCGTTGAAGAATCGCGGTGTGGCCTATTGGCAGAGCGGGTTGCAAGGGGTTTGCGAAAAGCGCGTCTACATCGGAACGATGAACGCGACATTGCACGCGGTTG
>NZ_LWER01000200.1:0-679 GCF_001634775.1 Sulfitobacter sp. HI0027 | reverse complement strand
GCGCGATGCAGTTTGCCAGCCGATCAGCTGTGGCTAAGCGAAGTTCCTCGATCCGGCACCCAGTCTTCAGGGTTCGAAAGAAGGTCTCGATCTTCCAGCGCAACGCGTACCAATCGAGCTTGTGGACGGCGTCGGCATGGGTCGTAACCGGCAGGTTCGTGATCAGCTTCCAGAAGACAGGCACTCTGCCTTCTGGTGGATTGAGTTCCTCGGCATGGATTATCTGGAGGTCCTGATGCCGGTATTTCTTCTGCTTCCCGATCGGGGGCCGAACAGTCATGGTCGCGTGTTTGACAGACAGCACGGCGCAATGATCTTTGCCCTGCGCGTCGCGGAACCGGACCTCATGCGTGCCACTGGATTGCACTTCAGCCATCACTTTGGCAATGGTCGTTCCGCCATTCTCCGCCAAACGGTCGACGCAGCTACGCACGAGGAACCCCGTCCCGAGCTCTTCGGCCAGGCAGTAGAGTTCATAGATGTCGCTTTCCCGATCACCGATATGCACACAGCGCTCAGGTGCCCCAGTTAATTCGGTGGACAGGCGCAAATTGTCGAGCCAACGCATGCTTTCCTTCTCTTCAATAGGCACACGGGTCGGGTTGATCTTGCGTTTAAGAGCGGCGGTCCCCTTGAACTTGCTCCGCGACCAGAATTTCGCTGCTGTCAGACCGAGCGG
>NZ_LWER01000199.1:0-688 GCF_001634775.1 Sulfitobacter sp. HI0027 | reverse complement strand
ACAACGGCGGGGTAGAGGGATCCTCCTTCGCGAAATGGTATGACGAAAACCTAGCCGGGAAGTTCGACGGGAGCGATGACGGCAAGGGTTCTGGTTCTGGCGGCACCAAAGGCTCCGGCTCTGGTGGTACCAAAGGCACCGGCTCTGGCGGTACCAAAGGCACCGGCTCTGGCGGTACGAAGGGTTCCGGCACTGGCGGCACGAAGGGTTCCGGCTCTGGCGGCACGAAGGGTTCCGGCACTGGCGGTACGAAGGGTTCCGGCTCTGGTGGCACGAAGGGCTCCGGTTCTGGCGGCACGAAGGGCTCCGGCTCTGGCGGCACCAAGGGTTCTGGTTCTGGCGGCACCAAGGGTTCCGGCTCTGGCGGCACCAAAGGCTCCGGCTCTGGCGGCACCAAGGGTTCCGGTTCTGGTGGCACGAAGGGCTCCGGTTCTGGCGGCACGAAGGGTTCCGGTTCTGGCGGCACGAAGGGTTCCGGTTCTGGCGGCACGAAGGGTTCCGGTTCTGGTGGCACGAAAGGTTCTGGTTCTGGCGGCACCAAGGGTTCCGGCTCGGGTGGTACGAAGGGCTCCGGCTCGGGTGGNACGAAGGGTTCCGGCTCGGGTGGCACGAANGGTTCCGGCTCNGGCGGCACGAAGGGCTCCGGCTCTGGCGGCACGAAGGGCTCCGGCTCNGGTGGCACGAAGGG
>NZ_LWER01000198.1:0-1099 GCF_001634775.1 Sulfitobacter sp. HI0027 | reverse complement strand
TTGCAAATCGTTCGGCGTCCAACAGGTCTGGTAAGTTCAGTTCTCCCAGTTCAAAAACTTTGCGGCTCAACTGAAGAGTACGATCCCTTGATCGTTGAGCAGCGCGCAATGCGGCCACCTCTCTTTGTTTTCGTGTAAATTCACTTTGAGTTTTTTGCACATCTTCCACCGCGGCCAACACCTGTGCACGCCATTCCAGTTCGGCGGTCGTGGCTGAAATAATAGCCGCATCTCGCCTAGCGCGTAGCGGACCTTGGTTGAGGATGGGCAATGAAAGTGCTGGACCAAAGGACCATTCTGACGGGTTTGCCGCTGTCACCGAGCCAGATAAAGTGACCGATGGGTACAACTTTGCTTCTGCGACACCTACTCCGGCAACTGCGGCAGCTAGACGGCGTTCAGCGGCCAATACATCTGGACGATTGCGGAGCAGATTAGCGGGGACGCCTGTTGACCCCTTGCTGCGAGGATAAGGTTGTGGTGCGCCTGCAATCATCTGTTTAAGCAGCGGCTGAGCTGGTTCGGCCAACAATGTCGCGATTGCAAAAACCCGGGCTTCGAATGCGGCTTCAAGCGGAGGGAGGTCGGCAATTGCTGTGTCCAGCTGACCTGCTGATCGGGCAAGATCTAATTCTGACAATCCGCCTTGCTCAACTTGAGCTCTGATCAAGGACTGGGTCCGGCGGAGGCTCGCGATATTCTGTCGTGTTAAAGCCAATGCCTCCTGAAAATACCGCGCGTCAATATAGTTGGAAACAACACCGGAAACCAGAGCAAGCCGGACAGTGCCAGCATCAAACTTGGCTGCTTCTACACCCGCTGCCGCGCGCTGCGCGTCACGGCGAACACCACCAAAAATATCGAGGATGTAATTCGCCCCGAACGTCGCACTTTCAGAGGGATCACCTGATATTGGGTTACCATTGTTTCTTTGCGCCTGTGCATCCAGTCCACCTGAGAATTGGCCAGCGGTACCTGTCTGCCTCAGGTCTGTATTTGCGGCTTTGATACGTTGTAAAGCCGTTGCAATATCGATGTTTTGTGTAAGGCCGCGGTCTACTAGCCGGTTCATTTGCCGGTCATTTAGCCGTTTCCACCA
>NZ_LWER01000197.1:0-43902 GCF_001634775.1 Sulfitobacter sp. HI0027 | reverse complement strand
TAGATCGCCAGCTCGACCAGTTTTGCCGTGGCCCTGACACTGGGTGGAGGGCCACGCGCGACGACGATCGAGCTGGCGATCTATCAGGCGTTTCGGTTTGATTTTGACCTTGGACGGGCGGCGCTTTTGTCGGTGGTGCAGCTTGTGCTCGCCGGTGCTGCGGCGGTTGCGGCGCTTTGGCTGATCCCGCCGATCAGCATGGGCGGCGGGCTGGATCGCCCCTTGCGCCGTTGGGATGCGCTGGGCGGGGGGCAGCGAGCGTTGGACATTGCCGTGATTTCGGTTGCCGCATTGTTTTTGCTGCTGCCGCTGGGGGCTGTAGTGCTGCGCGGATTGGTAGGTTTGGGGCAACTGCCGCCTTCGGTGTGGCAAGCTACATTGAATAGCATTCTGGTGGCGGGCTTCAGCGTGATGGTACTTGCCGCACTGGCCTTGCCGATGGCGGGTTGGATCGCCACCCGGCGGCGCGGCGGGGTGGAGGCGATTGGCCTGATGGGGCTTGCGGCCTCTCCGCTGATGATCGGCACGGGCTGGTTCATTCTGATCAACCCGGTGCTCGACCCGGCGCGGTTGAGCCTGCCGGTCACGGCCTTGGTGAACGCGCTCATGGCGCTGCCCTTCGTGCTGCGCATTCTGGTGCCGCGCCTGCGTGAGACGTTGCAGGATTATGGCCCGCTGACGCAGACCCTCGGCATGAGAGGTTGGACGCTATGGCGTCTGCTGGTCTTGCCGCGCTTGCGCCCGCAACTGGGCTTTGCCGCCGGGCTGACCGGGGCGTTGTCGGTGGGAGACCTCGGCGTCATCGCGCTGTTCGCTGATCAGGACCGTGCGACGCTGCCCTTGCAAATGTACCGCCTGATGGGGGCTTACAGGATGGAGGCCGCCGCGGGCGCGGCGCTGCTGCTGCTGATCTTGGCGCTGGCGGTGTTTTTCATCTGCGACAAATGGGGGCGCTGGCATGCTGACGCTTGAAGGAATGCGCATCACGCGGGGCGATTTCAACCTCTCTGCCGATATGACGCTCGCGCAGGGGCGCACCTATGCTGTCATCGGCCCCTCGGGGTCCGGCAAGTCGACTCTGCTCGCGGCGATCTGTGGTTTCGTTCCGGTGGCGGCGGGGCGGTTGCTGCGCGAGGGGGCAGAGATCACCGACCAGCATCCGGGCCAGCGCGGGATGACGATGCTGTTTCAGGATAATAACCTGTTTCCCCATCTCACCGTGCGTCAGAACGTCGGCCTTGGGCTGCGCCCTGACTTGCGGCTGAAGGCGGCGGATCAAGGGCGGATCGATGCCGCCCTCGCGCGGGTGGGGCTGAGCGATCACGCCGCCAAACGCCCCGGTGCGCTGTCGGGTGGGCAGCAAAGCCGCGTGGCGCTGGCGCGGGTGCTGGTGCAGGCGCGGCCTTGGGTGCTGTTGGATGAACCCTTTGCGGCGCTCGGCCCGGCGCTGCGGATTGAGATGCTTGATCTGGTCCAAGACCTCGCCCGAGAGACCGGGGCGGGGTTGATCATGGTAACCCATGCGCCCGATGACGTGCGGCGCATCGCGGATGAGGTGATCTTCGTCGAAGGCGGGCGCGCCCATGCGCCGGGGCCAGCGGCGGAGCTTTTGGACAACCCGCCTCCGGCCCTGCGCGCCTATCTCGGCTAGGCGGCGGAAATTTTCGAAATTTCCGCGCCGTTTTCTTTTGAAGAAAACGTCTCCAGCGCTTGGGTCATGCGAAGGGCGGCCTGCGCGGCCTCGCGGCCCTTGGTGACGAAGTGGTCGCGGTAGATCGCGTTGTGATGATCCGTTTCCTGATAGTGATGCGGGGTGAGCGAGACCGACAGCACCGGCAGGTCGCAGTCCAGCCCAACGCGCATCAGCCCATCGACCACGGTCTGCGCCACGAAGTCATGACGGTAGATACCGCCATCGACAACGAAGGCCGCACAGACCACGGCGTCATAGCGCCCCGTTTTGGCCAAGCGCTGTGCCATCAGCGGCAATTCAAAGGCACCGGGAACGGCGAAGCTGTCGACCTGAGCCGCGTCGATAACTTCGGTAAATCCGTCATAGGCGCAGTCAACGATATCCGCATGCCAACTTGCGCGCACAAAGGCGAAACGGGCGGAACGATCTTGTGTCATGGTGATCTCCTTTAGGTTCAGACACGTCCACCCAAGGCGATCACGCGCAAAGACCGAGGCTTCGCCCCCGTCTTTGTTCGCATTCTCTTCCATCCGGACTGTGACCGTCGGCTCTGGAATCGCACCAGATCTGCTGACACCTTCGAAAAGGCCGCTCGCGGGCTTGCGGGAACCGCTTACCGCCGGTGGGGAATTTCGCCCCGCCCTGAGAATGATGCTAGGTTGCCAAGTTGGGGAAGGCTCTGCAATACCAAAAGAAACGCCCGAGGAGCCGCCATGCATCCCAATCCGATCTACCGCAAAGAGGGCCGAGACAGGAACCTCGCTTTTGCCCGCGACACGGGCTTTGGCGTGCTGGCGTTGAACGCCGACGACGGGCCATTAATGGCGCATGTGCCCTTCATCCTGAGCGCTGCCGGGGATCTTGCCGAGCTACATCTGGTGCGCTCAAACCCCATCGCGCGGGCGCTGAAGGCCCCGCAGCCGGTGCGATTGGCGGTGACCGGGGCCGACAGCTATGTCTCGCCCGATTGGTACGGCATCGAAGACCAAGTGCCGACATGGAACTACGTCGCCGTGCATCTGACCGGGATGCTAGAGGCGCGCCCGGCAGAGGAACTGCCCGATCTGCTGGCGCGGCAATCGGCGGTCTATGAGGCGCGGCTGGCGCCCAAGACCCCATGGACAATGGACAAGATGGCACCCGAGGCACGCGACAAGATGCTGCGGATGATCGTGCCCTGCCAGATCCGCGTGACCGGAATCGACGGCACATGGAAGCTGGGCCAGAACAAGGATGATGCCGTGCGTCTGGCGGCGGCGGATCAGATGGCGGCGCATGGGTTCGGGACAGAGCCTGCGGTGATGGCGGCATTGATGCGCGGCGTTTGAACGCCGTTGCGTCAGGCGCGGCCCCGTTGAATAGTGCGGGCAACCAAGGGGGGACTTCACGTGAAACTATTCTATTCTCAAACCTCGCCCTATGTCCGCAAGGTCATGGTGCTGCTGCACGAAACTGGCCAGCTTGATGATGTCGCGCTGGAGCCGACCTCGGGCACGCCGCTGGCCCCGGCCGAGGGCTTTGCCGTGCGCAACCCGCTGACCAAAGTGCCCGCACTGGAGCGGCCAGACGGCTGCACGCTTTATGACAGCCGGGTGATCTGCGCCTATCTGGATGACCGCGCGGGGGCGGGGCTTTACCCCCAAGGCACCAGCAGGTGGGACACTTTGACGCTGGAGGCCACGGCGGACGGGATGCTCGATGCAGCGCTCGCCATGGTCTACGAAGGCAAGCTGCGCCCCGAAGACAAACGCATGGCGGAATGGGTCGAGGGCCAGTGGGGCAAGGTTGAACGCGCCTGCAAGACGCTGAACAATCAATGGGCGGCGCATTTGGCGGGGCCATTGGATATGGGGCAAATCGCGATTGGCTGTGCGTTGGGCTATGTGGATTTCCGCCATGGCGCACGCGATTGGCGTGCCGGAAACCCTGATCTGGCGGCCTGGTTCGATGCCTTTGATTCGCGTCCCGCGATGATGCATACGGCGCCGCCGCAGTAATCGGGCCGTAATGATATTGCCACAATCGCGGTATTTTTGCCGCGTTGTGGCGCGGTTGATCCCAGATGCGCGGCTTTGACATCTGGACGGGCGCGGTCCATCCCGGTAGATAGCGGCGAGAAGTCAGGTGGCAAGGTGACGCCACCCCTATGTCTGACGGCCAGATTTGGCCAAGAATTGGAGTAAACCCGTGTCCCAAGCAGAAGAACACGCAGGCACCCGGAGGGATTTCCTGTATTACGCGACAGCCGGTACAGGTGCCGTCGCCGTTGGTGCCGCCGTCTGGCCGCTGGTCAACCAGATGAACCCCTCTGCCGACGTAAAGGCGCTGTCGTCCATTCGTGTGGATGTGTCCGGCGTTGAAGTCGGGACGCAGCTGACCGTGAAATGGCTGGGCAAGCCGGTGTTCATTCGCCGCCGCACCGAAGCCGAGATCGAAGAGGCGAAAGCCGTCGATGTATCGACGCTGCCCGATCCGATCGCGCAGAACGAGAATCTTGGTGGCGACGTGCCTGCCACGGATGAGAACCGCGCACTGGATGAAACTGGCGAATGGCTGGTTCAGATGGGCGTTTGTACGCACCTTGGCTGTGTGCCTTTGGGCGATGCGGGTGACTTTGGCGGCTGGTTCTGCCCCTGCCACGGGTCGCACTATGATACCGCAGGCCGCATCCGTAAGGGGCCGGCCCCACGCAACTTGTCGGTGCCTGTCGCCGAATTCGTGGACGAGTCCACGATTAAACTGGGTTAAGGGAGCGGAAGAAAGATGTCTGGAATTCCTCACGACCATTACGAGCCGAATTCGAACGGCGAAAAGTGGCTGCACCGCCGCCTTCCCATCGTTGGCCTTTTGTACGACACATTGATGATCCCCACGCCCAAGAACCTGAACTGGATGTGGATCTGGGGCATCGTGCTGACTTTCTGTCTGGCACTGCAGATCATCACCGGCATCGTTCTGGTGATGCACTACACGCCGCATGTCGATCTGGCCTTCTCGTCGGTTGAGCACATCATGCGCAACGTGAACGGCGGCTATATGATCCGCTATCTGCATATGAACGGCGCGTCGCTGTTCTTTATCGCGGTCTATGCGCATATTTTCCGTGGTCTCTACTATGGCTCCTATAAAGCCCCGCGTGAGATCACATGGATCATCGGCATGTTGATCTATCTGCTGATGATGGCCACCGGCTTTATGGGCTACGTTCTGCCTTGGGGTCAGATGTCCTTCTGGGGCGCGACCGTGATTACCGGCCTCTTTGGCGCGGTGCCCTTCGTCGGTGAAACACTGCAGACATTCCTGCTGGGTGGACCTGCCGTTGATAACGCGACGCTGAACCGCTTCTTCTCGTTGCACTATCTGCTGCCCTTCGTAATTGCGGGCCTTGTGGTTCTCCACATCTGGGCCTTCCACACGACCGGCAATAACAACCCCACCGGGGTCGAAGTGCGCCGCACCTCGAAGGAAGACGCCAAGAAAGACACGCTGCCGTTCTGGCCCTACTTCGTGATCAAGGACTTGTTCGCGCTGGCCGTGATCCTGACGCTGTTCTTCGCGGTTGTTGGCTTCATGCCGAACTATCTGGGCCACCCGGACAACTACATCGAAGCCAACGCTCTGGCGACGCCTGCACACATCGTGCCGGAATGGTACTTCCTGCCTTTCTACGCGATCCTGCGGGCCTTCACCTCTGAGGTTTGGGTTGTGCAGATCGCGTCCTTCGTGACCGGTGGCATCATCGACGCCAAGTTCTTCGGCGTGCTGGCGATGTTCGGTGCGATTGCCGTGATGGCGCTGGTGCCATGGCTGGACACATCCTCTGTACGTTCGGGCCGGTATCGTCCGATGTTCAAATGGTGGTTCGCTCTGCTGGTGATCGACTTCTTCGCCCTGATGTGGCTGGGTGCGATGCCCGCAGAAGAGCCCTATGCGAGCTTCTCACTGATCGCTTCGGCCTATTGGTTCGCCTACTTCCTCGTGATCCTGCCCCTCTTGGGCGTGATCGAGAAGCCGCTGGCGCAGCCTGAAACCATCGAAGCCGACTTTGACGCGCATTACGCGCCGAAGGCAGGCGGCACCAAGACGCTTGTGAACCCGGCGGAATAAGGATCATGACCATGATGAAGACCAACCTCCTTTCTGCCGTGGTAACTCTGGGCCTTGCCCTGCCGGGGACGGCGGTGCTGGCGCAGGACACAGCGACAGAAGAAGAACTGCTAACAACTCCGGCGGAAACGCCGGAGGCCGAAGCCGAAACCGCGCCTGCTGAAGCGCCAGCGGCGGAAGAGGCACCTGCTGAAACTGACGCGCCCGCAGCCGAACCCGAGGTCGACGCGGCCCCGGCTGACGAACCCGCGGTTGAGGCAGCCCCTGCTGAGGACACCGCAACCGAAGAGGCACCTGCTGCCGAGGCTCCGGTTGATGACGCACCAACTGAAGAGGCGACAACCGAAGAAGCTCCGGCTGAAACGGCGCCTGCCGAGGAAGCACCAGTAGCGGAAGAGGCCCCGGCCGAAGAAACCGCCACTGAGGATGCTGCCACCGAGGAAGCGCCCGAAGAGGTTTCTGCCGAAGACGCCGAAGAAGCGCCTGCCGAGGAAGTCGAAGCCACGGACGAAGCGCAATCGACAGCCGAGGAAAACGCTGAAAACGAAGTGATCGCCGAAGACGATGTTGCCGGTCAGGCGCATAGTGATGACCCCAACGTGGGTGTCATGGAAGCGGAAGACCACGGCGAGGAAACTGCCGCTGAAGATCACGCCGGTGACGACGATCAGGGTGACGATTCCCACGCCACACCGCATATCGACAACATCGATTTCTCTTTCGATGGTCCGTTCGGCGGTTACGACGTAAACCAGCTCCAGCGCGGTCTGCAGATCTACACCGAGGTTTGCGCGGCCTGCCACGGTCTGGAGTATGTCGCGATGCGGACATTGTCGGACGAAACCGGTCCGAACATGCCCGAAGAGCAGGTGATCGAATACGCCAAAGGCTATGACGTCTATGACGCCGAGCTGGACGACACCCGCCCCGGCACCCCGGTTGACCACTTCCCCGGCTCCAACCTGCCGAACGCACCTGACCTCTCGCTGATGGCCAAGAAACGCGCCGCGTTCCACGGCCCCTACGGTTTGGGCATCAACCAGTTCCTCAAAGGGATCGGCGGGCCGGAGTATATCACCGCACTTCTGGCCGGCTACACAGGCGAAGAGAAAGAGCAAGCGGGCACGGTTCTTTATGAGAACACTGTCTTCCCGGGCGGCTGGATCGCCATGGCGCCCCCGTTGTCGGATGAGCTGGTCGAGTTCGCGGATGAGCATGCCAACGACGTGCAGCACATGGCCGAAGATGTCTCTGCCTTCCTGATGTGGACCGCCGAGCCCAAGCTGGGCGCGCGCAAGCAGGCTGGCTTTGCCGGGGTCGTGCTGTTGGGTCTGTTGTCGGTGCTGCTGTACCTGACCAACAAAAAGCTCTGGGCACCGGTCAAGAACCGTCGCAAGGACGGCTGATCGGGCCACGGCTTTTGGAAATGAGAAGGGCGTCGGGAAACCGGCGCCCTTTTGCTTTTTTGGCCATGCGTAATGGTGGCGGCCATTTGGCCTAAAACCTCTCAACAGGGTCCGCCCGGTGGCACACCGGGCATCGCCCTCCTTCCCCCCGGAGGGCGATTTGGCGAGGTTTCATGATGCGGCGTTGTTTCGAGTACGGCAGCCGTTCCGACCACAGCCTCGTTCCATCGCCCCCAGGGAGGGCGATGCCCTGCGCGCTAGGCGGTCAGCTGCGTGCCTGAAGTCCCGGTAATCTCGGTCCGCACGATCTCGCCCTCGACCTGTGACGCGGCAAAACTCACCTCGGTGAACTGCGCCGTGCGCCCCATGTGAGGGTTCTCCATCAGCACATCGTGCGTGCGTCCGACTTGCGCCTCCAAATGCCGTTGCACTTGCCGTTCTCCTGCCGCGCGCAGCCGTGCCGCGCGGGTTTTAATCGCAGCACCGTTCACCGCGGGCATCCGCGCCGCGGGGGTGCCGGGGCGGGCGGAATAGGGGAAGACATGCAGCCATGTCAGGTCACATTCCTCGACCAGTTTCATCGAGTTTTCGAACATCGCTTCGGTCTCGGTCGGGAAACCGGCGATGATGTCGGCACCAAAGGTCATGTCGGGACGCAGGGCGCGGGCCTCTTGGGCGAAACGGATCGCGTCGTCGCGTAGATGGCGGCGCTTCATGCGCTTGAGGATCATGTCGTCGCCATGCTGCAACGACAGGTGCAGATGCGGCATCAGGCGTGGCTCGGTGGCGATGGCCTGCATCAGGTTTTCATCCACCTCAATCGAATCGATCGAGGAAATCCGCAAGCGCGGCAGATCGGGCACCAGACGCAAGATTCGCATCACCAGATCGCCGAGTTTCGGTGTGGCGGGTAGGTCAGCGCCCCAGGAGGTCAGATCGACCCCGGTCAGCACCACCTCGTTAAAACCCTTGTCCACCAACCGCTTGATTTGGTCCACCACGACCCCTGCGGGGACCGAGCGGGAATTGCCGCGACCGTAAGGAATGATGCAGAAGGTGCAGCGGTGGTCGCAGCCGTTTTGCACCTGCACATAGGCCCGGCTGCGGGTGCCGAACCCGTCGATCAAATGGCCCGCCGTTTCGGTCACGGACATGATGTCGTCGACCTGCACAGTCTCGGTCTCGCCGATGAAATCGGCGGCCATGCCCTGCCATGTCGCGCCTTGCATCTTTTCGGTGTTGCCGATCACGGCGTCGACCTCGGGCATGGCGTTAAAGGTCTCAGGCTCGGTCTGTGCGGCGCAGCCGGTGACGATCAGCCGCGCATCGGGGTGCGCCTTGCGCAGCTTGCGGATGTCTTGGCGGGCTTTGCGCACGGCCTCGGCGGTGACGGCGCAGGTGTTCACCACCACGGCGTTCTGCAGCCCCGCCTGTTCGGCGAGTTCCTTCATCGCCTCGGTCTCATAGGCATTGAGACGACAGCCCATGGTGCTGAAGATCAGGGCGCTCATGTCAGGCTCTCCAGAAAGTCGGGGGTGAAGGTGCCGGAAAAGACATGGGCGGTCGGCCCTGTCATCCAGACGCCATCCTCACGCCAATCGATGTGCAGTGTGCCGCCGTCGAGGTCAATACGCACGGCGCGGCCCGTCAGACCCCGGCGCGCGGCGGCCACAGCGGTGGCGCAGGAGGACGAGCCCGAGGCCAGCGTCACGCCCACGCCGCGCTCCCAGACGCGCATGCGGATGTGATCCGGCCCGACGATCTGCGCGACCTGCACATTGGTGCGCTCAGGGTAAAGCGGGTCATGCTCGGCACGGGGGCCGAGATCGGAGAGGTCCACCGCCTCGGCATCATCGACGAAGAAGGTGCAATGCGGGTTGCCCATGCCGGTGGCGACGGGGTCGCCGTCAATCGGCAGGTGCAGCGTGTCCATTTCGCGCGCCAGTGGCACCTCGTCCCAATTCAACTGCGGGTGGCCCATGTTGACGGAGGTCAGGCCGCCCCCGGCGTCTTTCGCTGCCAGATCGCCCCGCGCGGTGGTCAAATGCAGCGAATCGCGTCCAGACTCGTCCATCAGGTAGCGCGCGATGCAGCGGGTGGCGTTGCCGCAGGCGGCGGAGAGGGAGCCGTCGGAATTGTAAAAGGTCAGATGCGCGTCGCCCGCTCCTTGTGTAATCACCGCAAGCTGATCGAATCCCACACCAAATTGCCGGTGACCAATGGCCTGCGCCATCGCCGGAGTCACGTCGATTGCCTCCGCACGTGCATCAAACACGACGAAGTCATTGCCTAGCCCATGCATTTTCATGAAGGGCAATCCGGGGGTCTGATCGCTGTACATTCGGGGCATATAACCCCGGCATGAAAACTAATCCAGCATCTCGCATTATTTTCGTAATAAAGGGCTTGACCCTGCCGCCCGTAATTTCTAGTTACCCGCCTAGTGGGCCGTTAGCTCAGTTGGTAGAGCAACTGACTTTTAATCAGTAGGTCGATGGTTCGAACCCATCACGGCTCACCACTCACCCCCCCCCGAATATGGTTGTGGATCAGGTGTTTGGTGCCGTGAAAGCGGTTCGCCTATTCCTGCCCGCGCAGCCGCGCCGAGCGTCGGCGCAGGGCTTCCAGCACGAAAAGCATCGTCGCCGAGAGCACCACCAGCAGCGTTGCCACCGCCAGAATCGTCGGGTTGATCTGCTCGCGCAGACCCGAGAACATCTGCCGCGGAATCGTGCGCTGTTCGGGGCCTGCCAGGAAGAGCACCAGCACCACCTCGTCAAAGGATGTGACAAAGGCAAAAAGCCCGCCCGAGATCACGCCGGGGCGAATGAGCGGTATCACCACGTCCCAGAACACCTTGATCGGAGAGGCCCCAAGGCTCAGCCCCGCCACGAAGAGCGAGCGGTCAAAACCGCTGAGCGTGGCGGTGACGGTGATGATGACAAAGGGCACGCCAAGCGCCGCATGGGCGATGATCAGCCCGGTGAAGGTGCCGACCAGATTGAACTGAGTGTAGAAAAAGAACATGCCCGCCGCGATGATGATCAACGGCACGATCATCGGCGACAGCAACAGTGCGGTAATGATCCGTTTGAACGGCATCCAAGGCGAGGCGAGGCCGACGGCGGCCAGTGTCCCCAGCACCGTAGCGATACTGGCAGCTGCGATGCCGACAAGGAAGCTGTTGCGGATCGCGATGCGCCATTTTTGGTCATCGACAATCTCTTGGTACCAGCGCGTTGAATAGGCGTCGGGGTCGAGCGACAGCATGCCTTGGGTGAAGGTAAAGAACGGCTCGGCATTGAACGACAGCGGCATGATCACGAGGATCGGCAGCATCAGAAAGATGAGCACCAAGGCCGCCATGATGCGCAGGCCATAGTGCCCCGCCTTGTGCCAGATCGTGTAATAGTCGGGCAATGGGCTCATGACGTCATCCCAGCTTGAGGTTGTCGGTGCCGACGAAACGGTCGAACAGCCAGTAGAGAACGAGGATCAGGATCAGCAGGAGCGAGCCCAAGGCCGCCGCCAGTTCCCAGTTGTTGGACACCTGCATGTGGAAGGCGATGATGTTGGAGATCATCTGACCGTCGGTGCCGCCCACCAGCGCGGGCGTGATGTAGTAGCCGACCGAGATGATGAAGACCAACAGCGCCCCAGCCGAGAGGCCCGGCAGGCTCATCGGCAGGTAGATTTTGTACCACGCGCCGATGGGGTTGCTGCCCATCGAGATTGCGGCGCGCATGAAGCTCGCGTCGATCCCGCGCATCACCGCATAGAGTGGCAGTACCATGAAGGGCAGCAGGATGTGGGTCATGGCGAGGATGGTGGAGAACTCGTTGTACAAAAGCTCAATCGGCTCATTGATCAGCCCAGCCCAGATCAGGGTGGAGTTCACCACGCCGCCTGCTTGCAGCAAGGCGATCCATGCGGTGGTACGCACCAGCAGGGAGGTCCAGAATGGCAGGAGGACAAAAACCATGAGGAAGTTCGCCATCGCTGGCGAGGCTTGCGACATATAGAAGGCCAGAGGATAGCCCAGCAGCATGGTCAGCCCGGTGATGATCAGCGCCATCTTCAGCGTCTTGCCATAGAGCTGTTTGTAGATCTGCGTGTCACGCATGATGATCTCACCCTCGGAGTCGTACTCCAGATCGACGGCGGTGAGGTAATAGCTTGAGGTATAGGCCTGCCCGGCGCTGCGGATCGCGCGCCATGTGGCGGGTTTGGCCCAGCGGTCATTCTCGGCCAGCAGCATCTCGGCCCCATTGGCGGCGAGTTCCGCATCATCGGCGCGGCGCAGACCGCGGGCGGTGGATTTGATCACGCTCGACATGCCCGGCAGGGCGCGGTTGATCTCATCGGCGAATTTACCGGAGGTGCGGTTGCCCGCCATGCGCTTCATGTCGATGGCCATTTGCGTCACCACAGCCGGATCGGGCAGGGTCTCACCCTCCCAGTCTTCGAGCATGGTCAGCGTCTCAGGCACCAGTTCGGCGACGGTCGGATTATAGACACTGCGAAACAGCATCGTGGTGATCGGGGCCACAAAGGCAAAAAGGATAAAGACCAGCAGCGGCACCACAAACAAAAACGCCTGCGTGCGGCGGCGGCGCAATTGGCGACGGGCGTTGGCGGCGTCTTCGGAACTGAGGCTGGGCACGCGATTACTCATCTTTAAGGTCTGGGGTCCCCGCGCCCGGAAAGGCGCGGGGCAGGGTGCTTATTGCAGCAGCCATTCGTTGAACTTCTCGCCAAGGCTTTCGCCATAGTCGGCCCAGAAGATACCATCGGCCTTCACGCCCTCATCAAGATGCGCCGTGGGCAGGTCTTTCTTGACCTCTTCGGGCAGCAGCGCCTGAGCAGAGGCGCGGGTCGGGCCGTAGGCCACGTCTTGCATCCCCGAGAGCGGCACGGTGCCTGTGGCGAACTTGATGAACTCCATCGCCTCTTCTTTCTTCTCGGTGCCTTTCATGATCGCCCAGACGTCAAGGTCATAGATGTGGCTGTCCCAGACGATCTCGAAGGGGGCGCCATCGTCCTTGATCGCGGCAAAGATACGACCGTTGGCGGATTGCACCATGGTGGCACCGCCGTCGTTCAGCAGGACGGGGGCCTGAGACCAGCTGTCGTACCAAGTGATCTCGTCCTTGATGGTGTCGAGCTTGGCGAAGGCTTGGGCTTGGCCCTCTTCGGTGGCGAGCACTTCATAGACTTCTTCGGGGGCAACGCCATCGGCCAGCAGCGCCCATTCCATGTTCACTTGGGGGCGTTTGCGCAGACCACGTTTGCCGGGGAAGGCTTCGGTGTCAAAGAAGTCTTCGATGGTTTTCGGGCCTTCGCCGTTTTCGGTGTTCACGGCAAAGACGACGGACCAAACGATGTTACCCACGCCACATTCATTGGCCAGCGCGTCTTCGATGAAGTCATCGGCCGCTGCGGTGCCATCGTCGCCATCGGGCAGGACGGATTGGTCGATCACTTCCAGATAACCTTCGGCGCAAGCGCGTTCGAGGTCGATCACTTCGATGTCGACGACATCCCACAGGATGTTGCCCGCTTCGACCTGCGCCTTCATCTCAGCAACGCCGCCGCCGTAGTCCTCGAACAGGACGTTGGTGCCGGATTCCTTCATGTAGGGTTCAATCATGTGCTCCATCTGTGCCGCGCCATAGGCGCCGCCAAAAGATGTCACTGTCAGATCCTGGGCCAGAGCAGGGCTGGCAAGCAGCGCCGTCGTGGCCAGATACGTCAGATGTTTCTTCATCGGGTCTCTCCTTGTTGTGTCCAGGTCTTTTGCGGGGCCCCGGTTTGCCCCCGGTCGCCCTTAATTGGCAAAGGCGATGCAATCTTTCGTCAGGGACAACAGCTGCGCCGTCGCGCCGTCTTCGAACTCGGGCGCAGACAGGTCGTTGAGCACTTTGACGATAATGTCGGTGCCGTCGGGGAGGCGGAAATAATAGCGGATGAAATCGCCCACATAGATGCGCGTAACAAAGGTCGCCGTCAGCGCGTTGTCATGGGCGTGGGTCGTGGGGTGGATGAACAGTTTCTCGGGCCGGATGGAGACGCGGCATTGCGCGCCTTCGGTCAGCCCTTCGGAAGTTTGCGTCGTGATGGTGCCGGTGTCAGTCTCGACCTTGGCGATCTCACCTTCGATCTTGCTGACCTTGCCCTGCACAAAGTTATTCTCACCAATGAACTCAGCGACGAAGGCATTGACCGGGCGCTCATACAGCTCTGCCGGGGGCGCGCATTGCTGCACAACGCCGTCGTTGAAGACGGCGATTCGGTCGGACATCGAGAGTGCCTCGGTCTGGTCGTGGGTGACATAGATCACGGTAAAGCCGATCTGCTTGTGCAGGCGGGTGATCTCGAACTGCATCTGTTCGCGGAGGTTCTTGTCGAGCGCGCCCAAGGGTTCGTCCATCAGGATCAGCGTCGGCTGAAAGATCATCGCGCGGGCCAGCGCCACACGCTGCCGTTGGCCGCCGGAAAGCTGACCGGGGCGGCGGTCGCCAAAGGCCGAAAGTTCGACCAATGCGAGATACTCGGCCACGCGCTCTTTGATATCCGCCTTGGACATTTTGCGAACGCTGAGCGGATAGGCGAGGTTTTCGGCCACCGTCATATGCGGGAACAGCGCGTAGTTTTGGAACACCATGCCGATATTGCGCTTGTTCGGCGCGGTCTTGTTGATCGACCGGCCATTGATCGCGATATCGCCCGAGGTGACGCTTTCAAACCCCGCCAACATCATCAGAACGGTGGTTTTGCCCGAGCCGGAGGGGCCAAGAAGGGTGATGAACTCCCCCTCCTGCACATCCATGTCGAAGCCTTTGACGACGAGGTTTTCCTGATCGTAGCTCTTCTTGACGTTGTCAAAACGCAGAAAAGTCTCTGCTTTGGTGTCTTTCATTGTGCCGCGGCTCTCCCTGTCGCTGGGGGGAGTTAAACAGGTGCGATGATTCTAAACAATATGTTGTATCGTTTAAGAGAATCGGCCCCCCTTAAGGCGCTTATCGGGTGAGCATGTGACCACTTTGGCGGCACAGTCGGCAGGTTTTGGCATCCCGGGCGGGAAATTTATGACCCCGCGCCTATGTGGATAGCCAACCGCATGGGCAAGATTGTCCGGCAGACTGGGATGACCACATGGAGACAGCACCGATGGGCAAACGTATCGCAATCGTAGGGGGCGGGTATCTGGGGGCAGAGCTGGCCAAGGCGATGGACGACATTGCCGATGTCACATTGATCGAACCGCGCAGCCATTTTGTGCATGCCTCTGCGATGATCCGCGCCGTGGTGCAGCCCAGTTTGGTCGAAGACTCGCTGATCCCCTATGACCGCTTGCTGAAACGCGGCCGTGTCGTTGCGGCGCGGGCGACGGGTGTGGACGGGGAGGGTGTGACCCTTGATAGCGGCGCGCGGGTCGACGCAGATTACATCGTTGTCGCGACCGGCTCAAACTATGCCGCGCCCTTCAAGCCCAAAGGCGCAGACATCGACGGGTTGCGGGCCGCGAGCCAAGCCGCGCATGAAAAGCTACAGGCGGCCAAGACCGTCGGCATCATCGGCGCCGGGGCTGTGGGGGTTGAGCTTGCGGGCGAGATTGCCGAGGCCATGCCCGACAAAAAGATCACCGTGATCACCATGGACGACAAGCTCTTTGCGGCCAAGCCGGACAGCCTTGGAGCTTCGCTGAGCAAGAAGTTAAAGGCCAGCGGGGTGGAGCTTATCCTTGGCAAAAAGGTCGAAGGGCTCGCCTCTATGACAGAGCCGCATGCGGGCAGTGTGACCCTCGAGGAGGGACCTGAACGCGCATTCGATCTGATCTTTCCCGTGTTGGGGGCGCGCGCTTGTTCTGACCTGCTGAAGAAACTGCCCGGCGCAGAGGTTACCGCCGCAGAGCGGATCAAGACCGACGGCCATCTGCGCCCCTCGTCCCTGCCCAACGTCTTCGCCGCCGGGGACGTGGCGGACCCCGGTGACAACATGACCATCGTCGCGGTCAGCCGGCAATTGCCTTGGTTGAAAAAGACCCTCACCGGGCTGATCACGGGCCGCAAACTGGCGGATATGAAAACCTATCGCCCGTGGGGTACGGAGGCGCCGATCGTGCTGCCCTTGGGGCCGGAGCGCGGCAATAGCTTTTTGATGCTGTTCACCGCAGGCGATTGGATAACGAAAAAGGTGAAAGGCGCGGATCTGTTCGTGCCAAAGTACCAAATGCTGCTGAACCGTCGCTGACGGGGCGCTTTTCGTGGTCTGAAAGTGACGTGGCATATACCTAAGAATAGGGCCGTTATCCTGACGCCAGCAGGCATTGAGCGGCGACATGTGTGAAGGTTGATTAACGTCAACTCAGGAGCACAAGCCATGTCCATTCAGTTCAGCCACAGTTTCGATGCCGCCCAAAACGTCACAGAGATCACCCCGATCACCGCCTGCGTCAGCATGGGCAAATACGCGACCGCGCAGGGGGAGCTTGTCTGGCAAAAGGGTGAGGTCGCCTGCATCCGCTCCGACACGGCGCTGTTTGTCGGCAAACGCATTTAAGCATTCACACGATATTAAGTGCCACACCGCTACGGTGGCCCCCGGGGCGTTGTTTAGAAGGTTAGGTGCGGTGAAATGAACTGGAATGCTATCGTTATAGACGATTCAGAGATTGCGCGGCAGTTCATTCAGGCGTCCCTCGCCGAAGTCGGATTTTCATGCGTGGCGGATTATGGATGCCCCGCCCAAGCCTTGGCCGCGCTGGCGAAGGAGCGGATCGCGACAGATGTGATCATCACGGATTTCATGATGCCCGCGATGGACGGGCTAGAGTTCTGTGGCCATGTCAGAGGTCTGCCATTCTACCACGGCGTTCCGGTCGTCATGATCTCAACCCGAAAAGACGCAGATCTGCTGCGCCGCGCTTTGGCCGCAGGGGCAAGCGACTGTTTGAAAAAGCCTTTTAGCCTGCCAGAGCTTGGAAGACGGCTGCAGTTATGTCTGAAAAACGCAGGCGTTGCCGTGCAATAAGGGTGCGTCTGTACGCAGACTGGGCGGCATAGCGCCCCGTGCGGGGTGTGTAGCGTCGGGGTCGGTTGAGACCTGATCTACGGTCAATCATCTGTCGGGGAATATTGGTGCCCAGGAGAGGACTCGAACCTCCACACCGTTGCCAGTACTAGCACCTGAAGCTAGCGCGTCTACCATTCCGCCACCTGGGCACGTATCGTGTGGGGTGCTCTAAGGCTCAGCCGGGTGACTGTCAATCGCAATTTGAGCGAAATCTAGAAAATCCTGCGCGAGGATCGCTACAACCGGGGGTTTGGCCTTGTGACAGCGGCGGCGCACGGGTACATCCTGTCAGAGAATTTATCTACAGGAGCGGCAGAATGTCTAAGCTGGTCACGATTTATGGCGGTTCGGGGTTTGTCGGACGCTATATCGCGTATCGCATGGCCAGAGCTGGTTGGCGGGTACGGGTGGCGGTGCGCCACCCCAACGAAGCGCTCTTTGTGCGGACCTATGGTGTGGTTGGCCAAGTCGAACCTGTTTTGTGCAACATTCGCAACGATGGCTCCGTGCGCGACGCCCTGCGTGGGGCGGACGCGGTCGTGAACTGCGTCGGCATTCTGGTCGAGACCGGCAAGAACAGCTTTGACGCGGTGCAGTCCGAAGGGGCGGAGCGTATCGCCCATATGGCCGCAACCGAAGGAGTTGGTCGTTTCGTGCATGTCTCTGCCATCGGCGCGGATATGGAGGCCGAGAGCGACTATGCCCGCACCAAGGGCGAGGGCGAGGCCGCCATTCTCAAACATATGCCTGAGGCCGTGATTCTGCGCCCCTCGATCATGTTTGGCCCCGAGGATGAGTTCTTTAACCGCTTTGCGGGCATGACCCGCACCGGCCCGATCCTGCCGGTTGCCGGTGCCTCTACCCGGTTCCAGCCGGTCTTTGTCGATGACGTTGCCAAAGCGGCCGAAAAGGCTCTGGAGGGGCAGGCCTCCGCGGGTGTCTATGAGCTTGGTGGCCCTGATGTGGATACTTTCCGCGGCCTGATGCAGCGTATGCTTGAGGTGATTCACCGTCGGCGTTTGGTGCTCAACATGCCGTGGTTCTTAGCCAAGATCGTCGCCTTTGGGTTCGACATGGTGCAGGCCGCAACCTTTGGTCTTTTCAGCAACAAAATGCTGACCCGCGATCAGGTCAAAAACCTGCGCAATGACAACGTTGTGGCAGAAGGGGCGCGCGGCTTTACCGAGCTTGGCATCACCCCCACCGCGATGGACGCGGTGCTGCCCGACTACCTTTGGCGGTTCCGACCCTCGGGGCAGTATGACGCCATCAAAGCATCGGCACGTAACCTGCGGCAGGGATAATGGAACAGTCAACCACTCTGATCGCCGCCTTTCTGGGTTTGCTGGAGGGGCTGACAGAGTTCATCCCCGTATCTTCGACCGGGCATCTTCTGTTGGCCGGTCACTTCTTGGGCTTTGAGAGCGCCGGGCGGACCTTTGAGGTCGTGATCCAATTGGGCGCGGTGCTGGCGATCCTGACAGTTTATTCCGCACGGCTTTGGGCGGTATTCTCCGCCGCGCCGCATGATCCGCAGGCACGGCGGTTCATCTGGTCGGTGCTTCTGGCCTTTCTGCCTGCGGTGTTCATCGGCGTCTTGGCCCATGATTTCATCAAGACGGTCCTGTTCGAAACACCTCTGCTGATCGCCATCATGTTGGTGCTGGGTGGGGTGGTGCTGTTGATCGTGGATCGCATCGCACCTGCGCCGACCTATACCGACGCGACCAAATTCCCGCTTTCCATGGCGTTCAAGATCGGCGTCATCCAATGCCTTGCCATGGTGCCGGGCACCTCGCGGTCGGGCGCGACGATCGTTGGCGCCCTGTTGCTGGGGGCCAGCAAACGCGCCGCGGCGGAATTCTCGTTCTTTTTGTCGATGCCGACGATGGCGGGCGCCTTTGCCTATGACATCTACAAGAACCGCGATGTGCTGGATGCCTCTGCCATGGGCGAGATTGCTGTGGGCTTTGTCATGGCCTTTATCTCTGCCGTCTTCGTGGTGCGTTGGGTGCTCGATTACATCAGCCGCTATGGCTATGCGCTTTTTGGGTGGTGGCGAATCCTTGTAGGTGGTGTCGTGATCATTGCGCTTTGGGCAGGGTTTTGACGCTTAGGTCCGTATCGGACCTTAAATGATGCATAAAAATGACCTGGGGGCGATCCATTTGCCCGGAAAGAGGTAAATAGGTCAGCATTACTGTCTTTTATTTACTTGGGCGCTCTCGTATACGAGCCTTCTGACGGAATTTGTCGAAGGAGCGGGTATATGGCGAAGCAGGTCATGCTGAAATTTACAGACGTTGCGCGGGATATGCCCGAAAAGCGCCCGCCCGATTTGCGCCGGACGGATTTCGACGAGATTTATGCCGAATATGCAGATGCCAAAGCGGCTGAACAGTCCAGCCGGTGCAGCCAATGCGGCGTGCCCTACTGCCAGACCCATTGCCCTTTGCACAACAACATCCCCGACTGGCTTCGCCTGACTGCGGAAGGGCGTCTGCAAGAGGCCTATGAGATCAGTCAGGCGACCAATACCTTCCCCGAGATCTGTGGCCGCATCTGCCCGCAGGACCGCCTGTGCGAAGGCAACTGCGTGATCGAGCAGTCGGGCCATGGCACCGTCACCATCGGCTCGATCGAGAAATACATAACCGACACCGCATGGGAGCAGGGCTGGGTCAAACCCGCCGCCCCACGCGAAGAGCGCGCTGAAAGCGTTGGCATCATCGGTGCCGGCCCCGGCGGTCTGGCAGCGGCGGACATGCTGCGCCGCGCGGGGGTGCAGGTCACCATCTATGACCGCTACGACCGTGCGGGCGGCTTGCTGACCTATGGCATCCCCGGCTTCAAGCTTGAGAAAGACGTGGTCGAGCGCCGCAATGCGCAGCTCGCCGAAGGTGGCGTGACCTTTGAATTGAACTGCGATGTGGGCGTCGACCTTAGCTTTGGCGCGATCCGGGGCAAACATGACGCGGTGATCATTGCCACCGGCGTTTACAAAACGCGCGAGATCGAAGCCCCCGGCGTGGGCGGGTTCGGTGTGGAGCGGGCGATTGACTTCCTCACCGCCTCCAACCGCAAAAGCTTTGGCGACTCGGTCGATGAATTCGAAAATGGCCGTCTGAATGCTGCGGGTAAGAAAGTCGTCGTGATCGGCGGTGGCGACACCGCGATGGACTGCGTGCGCACCTCGATCCGCCAAGGCGCGGAGAGCGTGAAATGCCTCTACCGTCGGGACCGGGCCAATATGCCGGGCAGCCAACGCGAAGTACAAAACGCCGAGGAAGAAGGCGTGATCTTTGAATGGCTCAGCGCACCCAAGGGCTTTGTCGGCGATCCGGTGACCGGCGTCATGGTTCAGAAAATGCGCCTTGGCGCGCCGGATGTCACTGGCCGTCAGGCCCCCGAGGTGATCGAAGGCGCGGACTACGTCGAAGACGCCGACCTCGTCATCATGGCGCTTGGGTTCGAGCCCGAAGACCTGCCGACCCTGTGGAACGAGCCGGAGTTGCCGGTGAACCGCTGGGGCACGATCAAAGCCGATTACGTCACCGGGGCAACGGCGCTTGATGGCGTCTATGCCGTGGGCGACATCGTGCGCGGGGCGAGCCTTGTGGTCTGGGCCATCAAGGATGGCCGCGACTGCGCGCAGGCGATCCTTGATGATTTCAACGGGGCGCAGCGCATCGCTGCGGAATGAAATGAGTGCTGGTGCAGCCATCAAAGCGGACAACGCCATGGGGGGTGAAGCTCACCACGGCCACTGTCTGTGTGGCGCGGTCACGGTGGATGTGACCGGGCCGTTGGCTGCGATTTCGGCCTGTCATTGTGACCTCTGCACCCGGTGGAGCGGCTCTGTCCAAATGGGGATCGAAGTGCCACGCGCGCGGGTTTCCCACAAGGGACCGATCCGGACCTATGCCTCATCCTCCTTTGCCGAGCGGGCGTGGTGCGAGACCTGCGGCACGGCGGTTTGGTTTGCCGATACCGAAGGAGAGAACGCGGAGCTGCTGGAACTGGCTCCGGGTCTCTTCGACGGGTTTGGCGGCGCAAAGCTGGCGCGCGTGGTCTATGCCGACCGCGCCCCAAGCAACTTTGCCTTGGCCGGGGAACTGGAGCGGGTGACCAAAGCCGATTACGAGGCCCGCGCCCTGCATGTGGAGGACAAGCAATGAGCCTTTTGAGAGGTCATTGCCTCTGCGGGGCGGTTACGGTCAGCTTTGAGCCGTTGAAAGACGCGCTTGGTGCCTGCCACTGCGAGATGTGCCGCCGTTGGACCGGCAGCGCTTTCCTTGAGATCGACGCAAAACCGGGCAGCCTGACCTATGACGGCCCGGTGAAATCCTATGCCTCTTCGGACTGGGCTGAGCGGGCATGGTGCGACAGTTGCGGCAGCACGCTTTGGTATCACCTCACGCTGCCGGGGCATGATTATTACTCACTCTCTGCCGGGTTGGTGGAGAATGCGGGCGGCCTGCCGCTCAAGACCGAGATTTACATAGATGTGAAGCCCGACGGCTATGCCTTTGCCGGGAACCACGAGATCAAAACCAAGGCCGAAGTCGAAGCAGGATTTGCGGCGTTTGTGGAAGGAACCAAGCCATGACCAAATATGATGACGCCTGGGTGGCCCGCGAAGAAGCCAAACGCGCGATGATGGCCGATAAGGGCATGTATAGTTTCGAGGAAGAGCATTCTTCCTGCGGCGTGGGCCTTGTGGTCAACATCAACGGTGAGAAGACCCGCGAGGTCGTGCTGAACGGGATCAACGCGCTCAAGGCGATCTGGCACCGCGGCGCGGTTGACGCAGATGGGATGACCGGCGATGGCGCGGGCATCCACGTGCAGATCCCTGTGCCCTTCTTTTATGAGCAGGTCCGCCGCACCGGCCACACCCCGCGCGAGAACGAGCTGATCGCCGTGGGCCAAGTCTTCCTGCCGCGCACCAACTTTGCCGCGCAAGAAACCTGCCGGACCATCGTGGAAACCGAAGTCCTGCGCATGGGCTATTACATCTACGGCTGGCGGCATGTGCCGGTGGACATCTCCGTGTTGGGCGAAAAGGCCAATGCGACCCGGCCCGAGATTGAGCAGATCCTGATTTCCAACGCCAAAGGTGTCGACGAAGAGACCTTTGAGCGTGAGCTTTATGTCATCCGCCGCCGCATCGAAAAAGCTGCCATCGCCGCGCAGGTGCCGCAGATGTACATCGCCTCGATGTCCTGCCGCAGCATCATCTACAAGGGCATGATGCTGGCCGAACAGGTTGCCGAATTCTATCCCGACCTGAAAGACGATAAGTTCATCAGTGCCTTCGCGATCTATCACCAGCGCTACTCCACCAACACTTTCCCGCAGTGGTGGCTGGCACAGCCCTTCCGCATGTTGGCCCATAACGGTGAGATCAACACCCTCAAGGGCAACATGAACTGGATGAAGAGCCATGAGATCCGCATGGCCTCTGCTACCTTTGGCGACATGGCCGAGGACATCAAACCGATCGTGGCCTCGGGGTCCAGCGACTCTGCCGCACTGGATTCCGTGTTCGAGGTGCTGGTCCGCGCGGGCCGCTCCGCGCCGATGGCCAAGACGATGCTGGTGCCGGAATCGTGGTCGAAACAGGCGGTGGAACTGCCCCAAGCATGGCGCGACATGTATTCCTACTGCAACTCCGTGATGGAGCCATGGGACGGCCCCGCCGCATTGGCGATGACCGATGGCCGCTGGGTTTGCGCCGGGCTTGACCGGAACGGCCTGCGCCCGATGCGCTATGTGGAAACCTCCGACGGCATGTTGATCGCCGGGTCCGAGGCCGGGATGGTGCCACTGGACGAGGCGCGGGTCGTGCGCAAAGGCGCGCTTGGCCCGGGGCAGATCATCGCGGTCGATATGGAAGAGGGCAAACTCTTCAACGATACCGAGATCAAGAACAAGCTCGCGTCGAACCAGCCCTTCGGCGAATGGGTCGGCAAGATCACCGAGATGGATGATGTCCTTGGCCGCGTCACCGAAAAGCCGCTGTTTGACGGGGCCGAACTGCGCCGCCGTCAGGTGGCTGCGGGCTATACCATCGAAGAGCTGGAACAGATCCTCGCGCCTATGGCCGAGGATGGGAAAGAGACGCTGGCCTCGATGGGCGATGACACGCCCTCGGCGGTCCTGAGCGGCCAGTATCGCCCGCTGAGCCACTTCTTTCGTCAAAACTTTAGCCAAGTCACCAACCCGCCGATCGATTCCTTGCGCGAATTCCGGGTGATGAGCCTCAAGACGCGCTTCGGTAACCTCAAGAACGTGCTCGACGAAGACAGCTCCCAAACCGAGATCCTCGTGCTCGACAGTCCCTTCGTCGGCAATGCGCAGTTCGAAGAACTGATGGCGCAGTTCAAGGTGCATACCGTGTCCATCGACTGCACCTTTGAGGCGGGCAACGGCAATCTCAGCGCCGGGCTGGCGCGGATTCGGGCCGAGGCGGAAGACGCCGTGCGCTCTGGCGCGGGCCATCTGGTGCTGACCGATCAGCACAGCGGGGCCGACCGGGTCGCGATGCCGATGATCCTTGCGACCAGCGCGGTGCACAGTCACCTTGTGCGCAAGGGTCTGCGGACCTTTACCTCGCTCAACGTGCGTGCGGCGGAATGTGTCGACCCGCATTACTTCGCGGTGCTTGTGGGCTGCGGCGCGACCGTGGTGAACGCCTATCTGGCCGAAGATTCCTTGGCCGACCGGATCGAGCGCGGGCTCTTGGACATGACCCTGACGCAGGCGGTGCAGAAATACCGTGAGGCGATTGACCAAGGTCTGCTCAAGATCATGGCGAAGATGGGGATTTCCGTGATCTCGTCTTATCGCGGCGGTCTGAACTTTGAGGCCGTGGGCCTTTCGCGCGCCATGTGTGCCGAGTACTTCCCCGGCATGACCAGCCGTATCTCCGGCATCGGTGTCGTCGGCATTCAGCGCAAGGCCGAAGAAGTCCACGCCAAAGGCTGGCAGGGCGACGGGGTCGTGATGCCGATTGGCGGTTTCTACAAGCAGCGCAAGACGGGCGAAAAACACGCTTGGGAGGCGAGCAGCATGCATATGCTGCAAATGGCCTGCAACAAGGCGTCCTATCAGATGTGGCAGCAGTATTCGAAAAAGATGCAGAGCAACCCGCCGATCCATCTGCGTGACCTGCTCGACATCAAGCCCAAGGGCACGCCGGTGCCATTGGAGGAGGTGGAAAGCATCACCTCGATCCGCAAGCGTTTCGTGACGCCGGGCATGTCGCTGGGGGCGTTGTCGCCCGAAGCGCATAAAACGCTGAACGTGGCGATGAACCGTATCGGTGCGAAGTCCGACAGCGGCGAGGGCGGCGAAGATCCGGCGCATTTCGTGCCTGAGGCCAATGGTGACAATCCGTCGGCCAAGATCAAACAGGTGGCCTCGGGCCGCTTTGGCGTGACGGCGGAATATCTCAACCAGTGCGAAGAGTTGGAGATCAAGGTCGCACAGGGTGCCAAGCCCGGTGAGGGTGGGCAGCTTCCCGGTATGAAGGTCACCGACCTGATCGCGCGGCTGCGGCATTCGACCAAGGGCGTGACGCTGATCTCGCCGCCGCCGCACCACGACATCTACTCGATCGAAGACCTTGCGCAGCTGATCTATGACCTCAAGCAGATCAACCCGCGCTGCAAGGTGACGGTCAAGCTGGTGGCGTCGAGCGGTGTCGGCACGATTGCTGCGGGCGTGGCCAAGGCCAAGGCCGACATCATCCTGATTTCGGGCCACAACGGCGGCACCGGGGCCTCGCCCGCGACCTCGATCAAATACGCAGGTCTGCCGTGGGAGATGGGCCTGACCGAGGCGCATCAGGTTCTGTCGATGAACAACCTGCGCGACCGGGTGACACTGCGCACCGATGGTGGCCTGCGCACCGGGCGCGACATCGTCATGGCGGCGATGATGGGGGCCGAGGAATACGGCATCGGCACCGCTGCGCTGATCGCCATGGGCTGCATCATGGTGCGTCAGTGCCAGTCGAATACTTGCCCCGTGGGCGTCTGTACCCAAGACGAAGCGCTGCGTGGCAAGTTCACCGGCAATGCGGACAAAGTGGTGAACCTCATCACCTTCTACGCCACCGAAGTGCGGGAAATTCTCGCCAGCATCGGGGCACGCAGTCTTGATGAAGTGATCGGGCGCGCGGACCTGTTGACGCAGGTCAGCCGAGGTTCGGCGCATTTGGATGATCTGGACCTCAACCCGCTGTTGATCACCGTCGATGGCGCACATGAGAACGTCTATGACCGCGACAAACCGCGTCAGGTGGTGCTTGATACGCTTGATGCGCAGATCGTCCGGGATGCCGCGCGTTTCCTTGAGGATGGTGAGAAGATGCAGCTGTCCTACGCCGTGCAGAACACGCACCGGACGGTCGGCACGCGGGTCTCGAGCCATATCGTGAAACGCTTCGGTATGCGCAATTCACTGCAGCCGGACCACCTGACGGTGAAGCTGACCGGCTCGGCTGGGCAGTCGCTGGGTGCCTTTGCCGCACCGGGGCTCAAGCTCGAAGTCTCGGGCGATGCCAACGACTATGTCGGCAAGGGTCTGTCGGGCGGTACGATTGTGGTGCGGCCTTCGATGGCGAGCCCGGTCGTGGCGTCGGAGAACACGATCATCGGCAACACGGTGCTTTATGGTGCGACGGCGGGCTACCTCTTTGCCGCGGGCCGGGCGGGCGAGCGTTTCGCGGTGCGCAACTCGGGCGCGCATGTGGTGATCGAAGGCTGCGGCAGCAACGGTTGTGAATATATGACTGGCGGTGTGGCGGTGATCTTGGGCGAGATCGGCGCGAACTTTGCCGCCGGGATGACCGGGGGGATGGCCTATCTCTATGACCCCGACGGGCTGGCGCCGAAGCTGATGAATGCCGAAACAATCGTGACCTGCCCGGTCAGCGTCGAACATTGGTTGGACCAGCTGCACGGGCTGCTGGAGCGTCATGTCGCCGAGACCAACAGCCGCAAGGCCGCCGATATTCTTCAGCATTGGGAGACTGAGAAGCACAACTTCCTGCAGGTCTGCCCGAAGGAGATGCTGGTGCATCTGCCCGCGCCGCTGTCGGTGGAAGAGACGGCAGTTCCAGCGGAGTAAGTTATCCCCCGCGCGGCTTCGGTCGCGCGGGAGGGACATCGCCTGTCCGTGGGGTGGCGATTGAAACGCCGCTTCGAGCCACTTTATGGCGCAGCGATGATGTGTGTTCGCGAAGGTTCGCCCAGCCTCACCAAATCGCCAGCCCGCCGGGACGGGCAGGCGATGGCCCGGCGCCTGCGGCTTGTTTCCGGGCTGGGGTGGTATTCAAAAGTGTCTGCGCTACCTCTGCCTCTCCACGGGAGGCAGATCATGCGAGAAATTCTAGCGGTATTGCTGATAGTCACAGGCCTCAGCGCCTGCACCGACACCGCACCGCGTGGCGGGGGCGATATCCTCGTGCTGGGCGATTCCATCATGGCGTGGAATGGAGGCCGCTCCATCCCCGATGTCATTGCCAACCAAACGGGCCGCAGCGTCACCAGCCGTGCCGTGCCCGGCGCGCAGTTCGACAATGGCTCGACCATCGCCTCTGCCGTTGGCTTTGACATTCAGCAGCAGTTCCCCGGCGGGCGCTGGAACTGGGTGGTGGTGAATGGCGGTGCCAACGATCTGAGCGCCGATTGCGGCTGCGGGGCCTGCGGGGCCTCGGTGAATGCGCTGATCGCACCGGACGGTCAAAGCGGCAGCATCCCCGCCTTCTTGCAACGCCTCCGTGCCCAGACCGGGGCGCAGGTCATGTGGATGGGCTATTACGCAGGCTCCGGCTCAGGCTCCTTTGCCGGATGCCGCGATGATCTGGTCGAAATCGAATCCCGTATCGCCACTTTCGCCGCAGGCCGCCCCGGGATCCATTTCGTCGATTCCGAAGACGTGATCGACCGGGGGGACCGCGGGCTTTTTGCCGGGGACAACGTGCATCCCTCCGCCCGTGGCTCCGCCCGGATCGGTGCCTACCTCGCTCAAGAAATCACCGCGCGCGAGAACCGTTCACAAAAACCTGCAGACGGCCTATAGCTGATCCATGGCGACACGGAAAAAGACCGCCCCCAAGGGCAAGAATTCGAGCAAGGCAAGCCCCCCGTTGAAGAAACGCGCGGGCCGCTGGGTGGTACGCGCCTTGGCGCTGGCCTTTGTCTTGGCCGTGCTGCTGGTGCTGCTGTTCCGCTTCGTAAACCCGCCCACCGGGGTCTACATGCTTTCGGAATCGCGCCGTCTGGGTGGGGTGCAGCGCGACTGGGTGCCGCTTGAGCAGATCGCCCCCGTGATGGCCCGCGCGGCTGTCGCGGCAGAGGATGCGAATTTCTGCAACCACTGGGGCTTTGACATGCAGGCGATCCGCACCGCGATTGAAAATGGCTCTGCCCGCGGGGCGTCCACGATCAGCCAGCAGACGGTCAAGAACGTCTATCTTTGGCATGGCCGCTCGTGGCTGCGCAAAGCACTTGAGGCCGGGATGACCCCGCTGGTCGAAACCCTTTGGCCCAAGCGCCGGATCATTGAGGTCTATTTGAATGTGGCCGAGTTCGACGAAGGTGTCTTTGGCGTCGGCGCTGCGGCCCCGCATTACTTTGGCGTCGCGGCAGCAGACCTGAGCCCGACGCAGGCCGCGCGCCTTGCCGCGATCCTGCCCGACCCGAAAGAGCGTTCCGCCTCCCGGCCCGGAGACTTTACCCGCAAGCGCACGGCCCAGATCATGGACGGGGCGGCGACCATCCGCGCGGACGGTCGTGCCGCTTGTTTCGAGAGTTGAAAATCCTCCCGCCAGCAGGCATGGAAGAGTGCAATCCCTTTAACCACACGGACTTTATATGACAGCTCGCTTGTTTCACGTTCCCTTGTCCCCCTTCTGTCGCAAGGTGCGGCTTAGCCTTGGGGAGAAGAAGATCGAGGTGGAACTGGTCGAGGAGCGCTATTGGGAGCAAGACCCCGATTTCCTGCGCCGCAATCCGGCGGGCAAGGTGCCTGTGCTGCGGCTTGACGGGATCATGATGGCGGAAAGCGCCGCGATCTGTGAGTATATCGAAGAGACCCGCCCAGAGGCGTCATTGCTGCCCAGCGACCCGGTGCAGCGCTTGGAAGTGCGCCGTCTGGTCAGCTGGTTCGACGACAAATTCCACGACGAGGTGACCTCGAAACTGCTGTACGAGCGGGTCAACAAGAAGGTCACCAAACAGGGCTACCCGGACAGCAAGAACGTAAAGGCCGGGGCCAAGGCGATCAAATATCACCTCGACTATATGGCGTGGCTGCTGGACCACCGCCGCTGGCTGGCGGGCGATGTAATGACGCTGGCCGATTTCGCCGCCGCCGCGCATCTGTCGTCGCTCGACTATATCTCGGACGTGGATTGGAACCGCTCTGACGTGGTCAAGGACTGGTACGCCAAGATCAAATCGCGTCCCGCCTTTCGGTCGATCCTCGCCGACCAGTTGCCGGGCTTCCCGCCGCCGGTGCATTACAACAACCTCGACTTCTGATGCCCGCCGCCCCCCGCGCCGACCCCGGGCCGGAGGCCCTCAAGGCGCGGGTGGTGGCTCGGGCACTTGAGGAAGGCTTTGTCGCCTGCCGTATTTGCCGCCCCGAAGACGTGCCCGAAATGCCCGAAAGGCTCGCCCGCTTTGTCGAGGCGGGGTTTCACGGGCAGATGGGCTGGATGGAAGAGCGGATGCATTGGCGCGGCAATCCCGCAGCACTCTGGCCCGAGGCGCGGTCGGTCATCATGCTGGCCGAAAGCTACACCCCCGACCATGACCCTCGCGCGGTGTTGGAGCATCCCGACAAGGGGGCGATCTCGGTCTATGCGCAGGGGCGTGACTACCACGATATCGTCAAGAAACGGCTGAAGCGGCTGGCGCGTTGGCTGATGGAGGAGGCCCGTGCGGCTGACCCCGAGGTGAAGGTTTTCGTCGATACCGCCCCAGTGCCGGAAAAGGCGTTGGCGCAGGCGGCGGGGCTCGGCTGGCAGGGCAAACATACCAATCTTCTTAGCCGGAAATTCGGCAATTGGGCCTTTTTAGGGTCTGTTTTCACCACGCTTGATCTCGCCCCCGATGCGCGGGAGGTCGACCACTGCGGGTCATGCCGCGCCTGCCTTGAGGCTTGCCCGACAGATGCCTTCCCTGCGCCCTATCAACTCGACGCGCGGCGCTGCATTTCCTATCTGACGATCGAACACAAAGGGCCGGTCGATCTGGACCTGCGCGAGAAGATGGGCAACCGGATCTATGGCTGCGACGATTGCCTTGCCGCTTGCCCGTGGAACAAATTTGCTGTGGCGGCCAGTGATATGCGCTATCACGGCCCCGCAGTGCAGCCGGCGGACTTGGCAGAGTTGGCGACGCTGGATGATACGGCGTTCCGCGCGCGCTATTCCGGCTCTCCGATCAAACGGATCGGGCGAGACCGCTTTGTGCGCAATGTGCTCTATGCGATTGGCAATTCCGGGCTGGCGCGGCTGCGCCCGGTGGCGCAATCTCTAACCGAAGATGCTGACCCCACCGTGGCCGATGCCGCGCGTTGGGCGGCAGAGCTGTTGGCATAGGAGGCACGCCCATGGCGGTGTTATTGGGTGTGGACACGGGCGGCACCTATACCGACGCGGTGCTGATCCGCGATGAGTCAGAGGTGATCGCTTCGGCCAAAGCGCTGACGACCCGCGCCGATCTGGCTGTTGGCGTGGGCAATGCGGTCAGCGCGGTGCTGGCGCAGTCCGGCGTGGCGGCGGATCAGATCGCCATGGCTTCGCTCTCCACCACGCTGGCGACCAACGCGCTGGTCGAAGGGCAGGGCGGGCGCGTGGCGCTGATCTATGTCGGATTCCGCGCTCCTGATCTTGAAGCGCATGGGCTGTCAGAGGCGCTGCGGGGTGACCCTTGCCTGCTGCTGGCTGGTGGGCACGACCATGCGGGGGCCGAGGTTGCGCCGCTGGACGAGACAGCCCTAATCGCCTTTTTAGAGACGCATAGGGCCGATGTAAGCGGCTTTGCCGTGGCCAGCCAATTCGCCACGCGCAATCCGGCCCATGAGCAGCGGGTCGCGGAACTGGTGGCAGAGGTCACGGGGCGTCCGGTGTCGGCGTCTCATAGTCTTTCAGCCAAGCTGAACGGGCCGAAGCGGGCGCTGACGGCTTTGCTGAACGCGCGGCTGATCGGCATGATCGATCGGCTGATTGGCCGGGCCGAGGATCAGTTGCGCAGCTTGGGCATCAGCGGCCCGATGATGGTGGTGCGCGGCGACGGTGCCTTGATGTCGAGCGCGCAGGCCCGCGAGCGCCCGATCGAGACGATTCTCAGCGGCCCCGCAGCGTCGCTCGTGGGCGCGCGGTGGTTGACCGGGGCAGAGACGGCGCTGGTGTCGGATATCGGCGGGACGACGACCGATGTAGCGCTGTTGCGCGACGGTCGTCCGGCGATTGATCCGGCGGGTGCGCAGGTTGGCCCCTATCGAACCATGGTCGAAGCGGTGGCGATGCGGACCCATGGCTTGGGTGGTGACAGCGAGGTGCACTTCACGTCCCAAGGTCTGATCGCGGGCGTGACCCTAGGGCCGAAGCGGCTGCTGCCGGTCTCTCTCCTCGCGGTGGAGGCGGGCGAGGTGGTGCATAGAGCCTTGGACACCCAACTGCGGCGGAGTGTCGTGGGGGAGCATGATGGCCGCTTTGTGCGGGCCGTGCCGGGGCAGGAGGTCGAAGGTCTGGCCTCGCGCGACTTGGCACTGCTGGAGCGGATCGGGACCGATGTCTGGCCCTTGGGCGACGTGCTGCGGAACCGGGTCGAACAGGGTGCTTTGGCCCGGCTGGTGGCGCGCGGGCTGGTGCAGGTGGCGGGGGTTACGCCCAGTGATGCGAGCCATGTCGCCGGGCATCTTGTCGCATGGGACAGCGCGGCTGCGCATAAGGCGTTGGCGTTGTTCGGACGCAAGCGCGGCGGCTCGGGCCTGCGGTTCTGCCCCGAGCCCGAGAGCCTTGCCAAAATCATCATCGACCAGCTGACCGATCAGACCACTTTGGCTCTTTTAGAGACTGCTTTTGCCGAAGAATCCCCCGCCTTTGACCTGCCGCCCGAGATCTTGGCACGGCATGTTTTGATGCAGCGTGGCCTGTCGGGGCATCGCGGCGTGCTGCGGATTGATGCGGGTCTGAACTTGCCTGTCGTGGGCTTGGGCGCTTCGGCGGCGACCTACTACCCGGCGGTCGGAAAGAGACTGGGAAGCGAGATGATCCTGCCTAGCCACGCCCATGTCGCCAATGCCATCGGTGCGGTGGTGGGGCGGGTGATCATGCGTGAAAGCGGCACTGTCACCGTCCCGCACGAAGGGGTGTTTCGCGTTCATCTGGCCAATGGCCCACAGGATTTCCCGAATGCCGAACGCGCTTTGGCCGAAGCAGAGACCGCTTTGATCGAAACCGCCCGCGCGCGGGCCCAATCAGCCGGGGCCGCACAGATCGAGTGCCACGTGACACGCGATATTCGTATGGCGGAGATTGAGGGGCGGGAGGTTTTTGTCGAGGCCGCGCTTACCGTCGAAGCCTCGGGGCGGCCGCGCGTGGCGGCAAGCTAACCCCCGGCGCGGGGCCGGGGGCAGCATTGTTACTCAGCCGCTGCGCGTTTGGGCAGTACCCAATCGGCGCGCGGGAAATGGCAGGTGTAGCCATTGGGCAGACGTTCCAGATAGTCTTGATGCTCTGGCTCTGCTTCCCAGAAATGGCCAACGGGTTCGATCTCGGTCACGACTTTGCCCGGCCACAGGCCAGAAGCTTCGACATCGGCGATGGTATCTTCGGCGACCGCTTTTTGTTCATCGTCGACATAGTAGATCGCGGAACGGTAGCTCATCCCACGGTCATTGCCCTGACGGTTCATCGTGGTGGGGTCGTGGATCTGAAAGAAAAACTCCAGCAACTCGCGGTAGGAGGTCTTTTCGGGATCGAAGTTGATCTCGATCCCTTCGGCATGGGTGCCGTGGTTGCGGTAGGTCGCATTGGGCACGTCGCCGCCGGTATAGCCGACGCGGGTCGAGACCACACCGGGGCGGCGGCGGATCAGATCTTGCATCCCCCAGAAACAGCCACCGGCCAATACTGCGCGTTCGGTTGTCATGTCACATTCTCCACTTGGTTGAGATACTCGCCATAGCCTTCGGCCTCCATGTCGTCACGGTGCACGAAGCGCAAAGAGGCGGAGTTGATGCAATAGCGCAGCCCGCCGCGATCCGGTGGGCCGTCGGGAAAGACGTGGCCAAGGTGGCTGTCGCCGTGTTTGCTGCGCACCTCGGTGCGGACCATGCCGAGCGAGGCGTCTTCCAACTCTTCGACATAGGCAGGCACAATCGGTTTGGTAAAGCTGGGCCAGCCACAGCCGCTTTCGTATTTGTCACCGCTGGCGAACAAAGGCTCGCCCGAGACGATGTCAACGTAGATGCCCGGCTCTTTGTTGTTCAGGTATTTGCCGGTGCCGGGGCGTTCGGTGCCGCTGCGCTGCGTGACGTGGAATTCTTCGGGGCTCAGCGCATCAATCGCGGCGTTGGTTTTTTCGTATTGGGGCATGGCGTCCTCCATTCATGGGCTTGGCCTATTAGATGGGGTGTGGCGGTGAAATTCAAAGGGTTTGCGGCTCACACTGGCGTTACGCCTTGCGTTGCCGCGAGATCTGCACGGCAAGGATGCCGCCTGCGATAATGGCGACGCCAAGGATGTCGCGCGGACCCAGCGTTTCGCCCAGCAGCAGGGCCGCGATGGCCACGCCGAAGAACGGGTTGAGGAAGTGGAAGGTCGCCGCCCGCGTGGCGCCGATACGGTTGACCAGCCAGAACCAGACCACGGTGGCGGCAAGGCCGGGGACAAGGCAGGTATAGGCGAAGGCGAGCGTCAGGCGCAGGCTGGGGTCGATGCGGGGTGTCTCAAACAGCAGGGTGGCGATGGAGAGGGCCACGCAGCCGACAAGCATTTGCAAGCCCACCACCATGAGGAAGTTGCCACCCGATGTCGCGCCGCGCACCAATAGGGTGGCGGCGGTGAGAGCCACCACGCCGATGGCGCAGAGGATGAGGCCATAGAGGTCGACTTGCCCGCCGAGGCGCGCGCCCATGATGATGGCGACGCCAATGACACCGGCAAACAGTCCCGCGAGGCCTAGAGGGCGCAGTTTCTCGCCCAAGAACGCCCAAGCGGCGAAGCCCACAAGAAGCGGCATGGTAGAGGCGATGATCGCGGCGAGGGACGCCTCGATGGTCTGCATGGCGATGAAGTTAAGCCCAAGGTAAACCGCGTTTTGTAGCACGCCAAAGATGATCGTCGCCCGCCACTGCGCGGGGGTAAGCCGCCAGCTTTGCCCCAGGGCCAGCGCGATGCCCACGCCGATGAGGCCGGAAATCAGGTAGCGCAGAGAGAGAGCCAGTAGGGGCGAGGCATCCATCACGATGATACGGGCAGAGGTGAAGGCCGAGGACCACATCACGGCAAAGGCCAGTCCCATGAGA
This sequence comes from Sulfitobacter sp. HI0027, assembly GCF_001634775.1. NCBI lineage: Bacteria > Pseudomonadati > Pseudomonadota > Alphaproteobacteria > Rhodobacterales > Roseobacteraceae > Sulfitobacter > Sulfitobacter sp. HI0027. The sequence continues at coordinate 11,067 of NZ_LWER01000197.1, read as the reverse complement.
ATTGCGCGGATGTCCATGAAATGCCCCCCTGTGCTGAACTTGCTAAGCAATGGCGGGTTTGAAGGGGGAGGGCAAGGTGCGGAAACGGGGGAGTTCGCCACCCCGCTCGGAATCAAGCCGCAGGCACCGGGCCATCGCCTGCCCGCGGCCACGCCAGAGGCGTGCCGCGGTAGTTTGGGCGCACCGCTGGTGTGACCGGGTAGGCGATTTGTTGAGGTTAGGCGCGACATTGAGAGCGCACTTCACGGCTGAGCCACAAAGTGGCAACGTCAGAAGGTTGGATCGCCGACCCACGGGCAGGTGATGGCCCTCAAGGCCAACAAAAAAGGGCCGCCCGAAGACGACCCTTTCGCAAACATTCAGCCCAAGGCTTACTCGTTCACGCTGTCCTTCAGTGCCTTCGCGATGGTCATCTTGACCACTTTGTCGGCGTCTTTCTTGAACTGTTCGCCGGTGGCGGGGTTGCGGACCATCCGCTCGGGGCGCTCACGGCAATAGATTTTGCCAACGCCTGGCAGGGTCACGGCACCGCCGGCGGACACTTCACGGGTGATCAGGTTGCAAACGGCGTCGAGCGCTGCGCCTGCGGATTTCTTGTCGGTGTCCATCTCTTCTGCCAGAGCAGCGACGAGCTGGGTCTTGGTCATCGGTTTTGCCATTTTATTCTCCTTAGACTGCCCGCTTTTTAGGGCCTCATGGCCGGAATGTAACGGTATGTTGTGGGATAACACAACGAATTGTGGCGCTATAAACGCGAAAACATGCGAATTTCCGCTGTTTTCCGCCCTATAGGAACGCCGTTTCGTCGAAGGATCGAAGTTTCCGGCTGTGGATCCGCTCCAATGGCATGCGGCGCAGCAGTTCCATGGCGCGAATGCCGATCATCAGATGGCGGGCGACTTGGGTCTTGTAGAAGTCCGAGGCCATGCCGGGCAGTTTCAATTCACCATGCAGCGGTTTGTCCGACACACACAGCAGCGTGCCATAGGGCACCCGGAAGCGGTAGCCGTTGGCGGCGATGGTGGCACTTTCCATATCCAGCGCCACGGCGCGGGATTGGCTCAGCCGCTGCACCGGGCCAGATTGGTCGCGCAATTCCCAGTTGCGGTTGTCGATGGTAGCGACGGTGCCGGTGCGCATGATGCGTTTAAGCTCATAGCCCTCCAATTGCGTGACCTGCGCCACCGACTGCTCCAACGCGATCTGGATCTCGGCCAACGCCGGGATCGGCACCCAGACGGGCAGATCGTCATCCAGAACGTGATCCTCGCGCAGATAGCCATGCGCCAGTACGAAGTCGCCCAGAGCCTGCGTATTGCGCAGCCCCGCGCAGTGGCCGACCATCAGCCACGCATGAGGGCGCAGCACGGCAATATGGTCCGTAGCCGTTTTCGCGTTGGACGGGCCGACGCCGATATTGACCAGCGTGATGCCCGAACCGTCGGCGCGTTTCAGGTGATAGGTCGGCATCTGCGGGGTCTTCAACGTCTCCGCCAAGGGCGCATCGGGATCGGTGATCTCGGCATTGCCGGTCGAGACAAAGGCGGTGTAGCCGCTCTCGGGGTCGCGCAGCATCTCGCGGGCGTATTGCTCGAACTCGGTCACATAGAACTGGTAGTTCGTAAACAGCACATGGGTCTGGAAATGCTCAGGGTCCGTGGCCGTGTAATGCGCCAGCCGGGCGAGGGAGTAATCGACGCGCTGCGCGGTAAAGGGCGCGAGCGGGCGCACGTCGTCCTCGGGCACATAGGTGCCGTTGACTATATCGTCATTGGTGGTCGACAGGTCCGGCACGTCAAAGACATCGCGCAGGGTGAAATCGGCGGCCCCTTCTTGCGGTACATTCAGCGCGTTGTCGCCGGACATGGCAAAATGCACCGGGATCGGCGTGGTCGAGGGGCCGACGATCACCGGCTGATCGTGGTTCTCGATCAGCAGGCCGATTTGCTGGATCAGGTAGTTCCGAAACAGATCGGGCCGGGTGATCGTCGCGGCGAAGGTGCCGGGAGAGGAGACATGGCCAAAGGATAGGCGCGTATCGACGTGGGCGTAAGACGAGGTGCGAAACCGCAGTTCGGGATAAAAGGCACGCACGCGGGCATCGGGGGCCGAAGTCTCCATCGCCTTGGCAAAGGCATCATGCAGGAAGGTCGTGGCCTGCTGATAAAGTTCGGTCAGGCGGTCCACGGCAGCGGTCGCATCGCGGAAGCTTTCCGGGTTCGGGGTGTCCGGGGTCAGGATCGTTGTCATGTTTGCGGCTCTAACAATGGGATGATTTCAAATTTCTGCACATCGACCAGCCCAAGGTCCGAGACCCGCAACTCCGGGATCACCACGAGGGCCAAGAGCGAATGCTGCATATAGGCGTTGTTCAGCTTACAGCCACAGTCGATCATCGCCTGCACAAGGGCTTCGGCATCGGCGGCGACTTCAGCGGCGGGGCGGTCAGACATCAACCCGGCGATGGGCAGGGCGACAAGCGCCAGTTCCTCGCCCTCGCGGAAGATCGTGATGCCCCCGCCGACTTCGCGCAGCCGGTTGGCGGCCAGCGCCATCTGCTCGGCATCGGTGCCCACGACGATCATGTGGTGGCTGTCATGCGCCACGGTCGAGGCCATGGCCATGCGCCCCTCATAGCCGAATCCCGAGACGAAAGCGTTGGTCACCGTCCCGGTGGCGCGGTGGCGTTCGACCAGTGCGATCTGGCAGACCTCGCCAGTGCCCTGCACGCGGCCTTCGGTCACGGGCAGTTCAAACTTCAGCGCGCGTGTGGGCGCTTGGTTTTCGACCACGCCGATGACATTGGCGGTGACGGCGTTCGCGCCTTCGGGTGCGGCGATGTCGAAGTCATCGGCGCTCAGGTTTCGCGCCATGTTTACGGTCTGGCGAGCATTGTTAGGCCAGTCGAAATGCGGGCAATCGACAAGGCATTTGCCATCTTCCGCGACCACCTCGCCACGCGCGATCACCGCCTCTACCGGGAAGCTCGCAAGGTCCGATGTCAGGATCACATCAGCTCGGCGGCCGGGTGTGAGTGAGCCGATCTCACGCTCCAACCCGAAATGCGTCGCGGTGTTGATCGTCGCCATTTGCAAGGCAATTAACGGATCGCAGCCGCAGTCGATGGCATGACGCACCACCCGGTTCATATGCCCTTCGTTGGTGATGGTACCCGAGTGGCTGTCATCGGTGCACAGGATCATGTTGCGCGGATCGAGCCCTTTTTCGGTGATCGCGGTGATCTGCGTCTTCACGTCATACCACGCCGAACCGAGCCGGATCATCGACCGCATGCCCTGCCGCATCCGCGCCACGGCGTCGGCTTCGCAGGTGCCCTCATGGTCATCCGCCGGACCGCCCGCCACATAGGCGGCAAAGGCGGGGCCGAGGTCGGGAGAAGCGTAATGCCCGCCCACGGTTTTGCCCGCCCGCTGGGTCGCTGCAATCTCGGCCAGCATCTGCGGGTCGGCGTTGCTGACACCGGGGAAGTTCATCATCTCGCCCAATCCCACGATGCCGGGCCATGCCATTGCTTCGGTCACGTCTTCGGCGGTGATCTCAAAACCCGTGGTCTCCAGCCCCGGGGCCGAAGGCGCGCAGGAGGGCATTTGCGTGAAGATGTTCATCGGCTGCATCAGCGCTTCGTCATGCATCATGCGCACGCCGTTCAGCCCCAGCACATTGGCGATCTCATGCGGGTCGGTGAAGGCCGAAGTCGTGCCATGTGGGATCACCGCGCGGGCGAACTCCGCCGGGGTGAGCATGGTCGATTCAATATGCATATGCCCGTCGCAAAGACCGGGGACCATATAGCGGCCATTGGCCTCGATAATGCGGGTATCATCGCCGCGGCAGTGGCTGGCATCCGGCCCGACAAAGGCGATGCGCCCGGCGGCAATGGCGATGTCGTGATCGGGCAGGCATTCGCGGGTGTGCACATTCACCCAGATGCCACCGGTGATGATCGTATCGGCTGCGCGCCGCCCGGCTGCGACCTCGACCAATTGTGCGGCCACATCGGGCCAAGTGGGGAACGTTTTATCTGTCATGTCCAAAGGTGCCATAGGGCCGGGGGAGGTTCAAGCGGGCCCGCGATATGAAAGGGCGCGGGATGTTGCCAGAACCCGCCGCTTGCGGCTAACTGGGGCCCAAGGCATTTACGGAACCATCTGATGAAATTTCTCTTTGTGCACCAGAACATGCCCGGCCAATACCGGGAGTTGGTGCAATGGCTGGCGCAGGCGGGCGGGCATCGGATTTATTTTCTGACCCAGCGTCAGAACGCCCCAAATCTGCCCGGCGTCGAAACCCGGGTCTACCGCCCCCATCATCGGCCCGACGACAAAGCCTATGGGCTCTCGCGCGTTTGGGAAGAAGCCTCGGGCAATGGTTTCGGGGCCGTCAGCGCGGCCCGGCAGATCGAAACGCAAGAGGGCTTTCGCCCCGACATCATCATCGGCCACGTCGGTTGGGGGGAGTTAAGCTTTTTCAAAGAGCTTTGGCCCGATGTGCCGATCATCGGCTATTTCGAGTATTACTATAACATGACCGGTGGGATGGTGGGCTTTGATCCAGCCGAGAAAATCTCGGCCCATGCGCCCTATCTTAACCATGCGCGCAATATCGTGCCGCTGGCCAATATCGAAACCGTCGATCTGGGCCACTGTCCGACCCATTGGCAACGCGACCGTTTCCCCGAAAGCTTTCACCGCAAGCTTTATGTCTGCCATGATGGCATCCGCACCGATCAGCTATTGCCCGACCCGGATGTCAGCCTGCGGTTGGGGCGTCTGGCCGAGCCCGTGACGCGCAAGGATGAGATCATTACCTATGTCGCGCGCAATCTGGAAAAGACGCGGGGCTTTCACACGATGATGCGCGCTCTGCCGCGTATCTTGGCCGAGCGGCCCTCTGCGCGGGTGGTGATCGTCGGCGGCAATGAGGTCAGCTACGGCAAGCAGAGCGATCATCCCGGGGGTCTGCGCGGAGAGATGGCGGCGGAGTTGCAGGATAGGGTCGATTGGGGCCGCGTGCATTTCGTGGGCAAAGTGCCATACCCCGACTTCAAGAAGCTGGTGCAGGTTAGCCGCTGTCACATCTATCTAACGATGCCCTTCGTGCTGTCCTGGTCCCTGCTCGAAGCCATGTCGATGCAGGCGACGATCGTGGCCTCTGATGTGGCCCCGGTGCGCGAGGCGGTGAGCCATGGCAAGACCGGCCTGCTGGTGGATTTCTTCGACCCCGATGCGCTGGCGGCGCAGGTGGTGGAGGTGCTTGCCAATCCGCAGGGCCACGCACATCTCGGCCCGGCGGCGCGGGCGCATGTGATTGAGAATTACGATTTCCTTACCCGCTGCCTGCCCGAACACCTCGCGCGGATCAACGCATTGGTGCCCGACAGCAAACGGATCAGCTAGCGGGGATCAGTTGCCAAGGTTTCCAGCGGTGTTCACCAGCCCAAAGACCGATCCGACAAGGCCCAGAATGGTGCGCGTGTCCGACAGTGGGCTTTCGGTCGCAAGCACCAGATCGCCAGATTGAATGTGGAAATTCCGCGCCGAAAAGAGCCCGTCAGATGTGGTCAAATCCAGTGTGAACACCACCCGCGTGCGACGCGGGCCGCGCACCCCGGTGCTGACCGCGCTGGCGGGGTATTCGCGCAGGATCAAAATGCCCTCGGGGTCGGCGCGGGATTCGTTTACCCCCCCGATGATCGCCAGCGCATCCAGCGCAGAGACCTCATCGCGGTTGAAGGGGAACTGTGCCTCTCTTCCGGCGGCACCCAGCGACAGGAAGTAACGGCGGTCATCCTCAATGATCAGTTTGTCGCCTCCGATCAGCCGGGTATCAAGGCTGGGGTTTTCGTAAAGCCGGTCGATCGACGTGGTATAGATGTTTGGGCCGCGCAGCAGTTTGACCTGCGGGTTTTCGATGCCGCTTTGCACCCCGCCACCAGCCGAAATCGCCGCCAGCACGGTAAAGTTATTGTCGGGCATCAGGATGTTGCCGGGGCTGCTCACGCCGCTCACCAGATCGACGGAGTTGCTGCGCCCTTCGGTCATGGCCAGTTGCACCTGTGCCGAAGGCACGATCGTCTCAAGCCGACGCTGAAGCAATTGCCGCGCTGAATCCGGGGTCCGGCCCGAGACCTGAACCTTGCCGATATAGGGCATGAAAATCGTCCCGCTCTCCGAAACGCGAATGCCGGACAGGGTGGCAACCTGTTGGCTTGGTGACGTCAGAAGCGAGTTGTCGCTGCTGTCCCAAACCAGAATGTCCAACCGATCACCGGGGCGGATCACTTGGGCGTTCGACCCTCGGCTGGCACCGATCCAACCATGGCGTCTTTCGCCGGTGCGGGGCCACTGAGCAACACTGGGCAGAAAGGCACGGGTGACGGGATAAACGGCGATATCGGCATCCGGCGCGGCCGCTTCCTCAGTGACCTCTTTTTGGATGGCTGCACCACGTGGAAGGTTGCTGCACGCCGCCAGCGAGAAGGTCATCAAGGCCAGGAGGAACAGTTTGCTCAGGTGCTTCATGAGATGCGCAGTCGCTTTCTGGTGTTTCACCGGTAAACCGGGGTACTTGTGCCTGTATGCAGTGTTAATTGGCGGCTTGCAAAGGATGTTGTAAACCCGGCCCCCATCCGAAATTCTAGTCCCTCAGGATAGAGGCTGAACCTATGGCGTCAATGACTACAAAAGACAGCGCGGTTTCAAGCGGCCCGGCGGATTTTGACGGGGTTCTCTTGCTGGGCGCGACGGGGCGTTTGGGCAGCATGCTGCGCCGTCATTGGCCTGAACCGCAGGCTCTGCGCAGCCAGTCGCGGCAGCCTCGACCCGGATTTTACAATTTCGATCTGCCAGCAGCGGGAGAGGGGCCAAGCGATGCGGCGATTTCCGCCGCCCGTGGGGCGCGGGCGGTGATCTCTTTGGCCGGGGTGACCCCGGCCCGGGCGGGGGCCTGCGGCGCACCATTGGAGGATAACGTCACCCTCGCCCTCGCCGCGCTGAAACTGGCAGAGGCGGCGGCGGTCCCTCGGTTTTTTGTCGCCTCTTCGGCAGCGGTCTATGGCGCGCAAGACGGTCCCCTGCGAGAGGATATGCCCTGCGCTCCGCTTTCGGAGTACGGCAGGCAGAAGCTGGCGATGGAGCAGGCGGTGCGAGAAGCGCAAGGCAAGACCGCCATCACCGCGCTGCGGATCGGCAATGTGGCCGGCGCGGACGCGATCCTTGGCGGCTGGCAACCGAAAATGCAGATTGATCGCTTCCCCGATGGCGCCACGCCAAGCCGCAGCTATATCGGGCCGGTGACCTTGGCGCGGGTGCTCTGCACGCTCTGCCATGTGGACGACCTGCCGCCCGTTTTGAATATCGCGGCCCCCGGCGCGGTGCAAATGGGGGCGCTGCTCGATGCGGCGGGGCTGGCGTGGCAGCCCAAACCGGCCCCGGCCACCGCCATTCCTGAGGTGCGGCTGGATACGAATGCGCTTGAATGCCACGTCGATTTCACGCCAGAAACTCAAACGCCCGCCGGTTTGGTACGTGAATGGCAGCAGGATATGAACAAACGATGAAGACCCTTCAATGACGTGGCGCAAGCGCATCTTCGATCTGTTCTTCGCCAGCCTGCTTGTCATCATCTTGGGGCCGATCTTGCTGGGGTTGCTGGTCTGGTTGCTGCTGAAAGAGGGGCGGCCGCTTTTTCATGTGGCCGAGCGGATGAAAACGCCTGAGCAGAGTTTCAACCTTTGGAAACTGCGTACGATGACCGTGGCAGAGAAGGATCAGGGCGTATCTGGCGGCAACAAAGCCGCGCGGATCACCCCCACCGGCGCATGGCTCAGGGCGCGGCGCTTGGATGAGTTTCCCCAGCTTTGGAATATCCTGCGCGGCGATCTAAGCTTTGTCGGCCCCCGCCCGCCGCTGCGCGAATATGTGGAGCGTTTTCCCGAGGTCTATGCCGAGGTTCTGAAATCACGGCCCGGCGTGACCGGGTTGGCCACGATCCGGTTCCACAAACATGAAGAACGGCTGCTGTCGCGCTGCGAGACCCCGGAAGAGACCGACCGTGTCTATTGTCGTATCTGCGTCCCGCGCAAAGCCCAACTAGATCTGATTTATCAGCACCATCAAAGCACATGTTACGACTTCGATTTGGTGTTTCAAACTATTAGCAACCTTTTTAGACGCAGATGAAGGTGGCGGTGGCCCGCGGCGTGACCGGGGGCAAATAGTTAAGAATTGGTGTTTTTGACAAAATCGTGGCAATGTTTGCTGAAAATTTAAGCGAATCCAGATTCGATTGATGACACATTGAGCGCTATTTACTGTTTTTACGCTTGCTGGTGCTCAGAAAGAGCTCCATGGACGAAAGAGAGCTACTAATACGTTTCGGGCGCATCGCGGTCGCTAATATACACGTAGACAGGAGACGGCGCATGCTGAGCATCATCAAGTCGCTGACCAAACGGCAAAAGCGCGTGATCATGTTGGCGCTCGACTCCCTTTTAATCGTTGTCTCCACGATTGCCGCCTTGGCTGTGCGCGGGCTGCCTGAGCATCTTCTCGAAACACTCGCCAACTATGCCCCGGTATTACCTCTTACCCTGATTGTTGGTGTGCTCGTATCGATCCGCTTGGGTGTCTGTAGCACACAGTTAAACGCCTATGAGACCGCAGCGGTCGGTAGCACCGCTATTTTGGGGACCACCCTTGCGGGCGTATCCCTGCTGGGCGCGTCCCTTCTCGGGCTGGATTTCCCGCTGGGCGTGCATATCATGTTCGGGGCGATTTTTTTCTCTCTGGTGGTGCTGTCGCGGGTAATCTTGTTGCATATCGTGCTGCAAATCTACCGTACCGGCGACGCGCGCTGCCGTGTCCTGATTTATGGCGCGGGCACCACGGGGACACAGCTGGTCTCGGCGCTGCGCGGTCATGAAACGATTGAGCCTATTGCCTTTGTCGATGACAACATTGCGCTGCAAGGGCTCAACGTCTCAAAACTGCCGGTCTATTCCTCACGCGGCATCGCTGAACTTGTCGTCGAGAAACAGATCGACCGCGTGTTGCTGGCCGTGCCCTCGCTGAGCACCCCCAAGCAGGCGCAGATCGCCCGACGGTTGGAGAAGCTGGGTCTGGAGGTGCAGACCCTTCCGTCCTTCGCGCAACTGATCGGGGAAGAGGCTTTGGTCGACAAGCTTTCCCCCGTTTCTCCGCGTCGGTTCCTGAACCGCGATGAAATCACCCCTTTGATCAACGAAGGCGGAGAGAGCTATGCCGGTAAGGTGGTTTTCGTCTCAGGTGCGGGCGGCTCCATCGGGTCGGAGCTTTGCCGTCAGGTTCTGCTTTGTCGGCCCACCAAACTGGTGCTTTTCGAACTGAGCGAACTGGCCCTCTACAACGCCGACATGGAGATCCGGCAGTTGGCCGAGGGCAGCGACATCGAAATCGTCTCGGTCCTGGGTACGGTCACGGATACCCGGCAGCTGCGCAAAGTGCTGTCGCAGCACGGGGTCAATGTGATCCTTCATGCCGCCGCCTATAAACATGTCCCGCTGGTCGAGGCGAACCCGCTTTCGGGGCTGGTGAACAATGTTCTGGGCACACAGGCGCTGGCCGAGCAGGCCGCCCGCGCAGGCGTGGAGCGTTTCATTCTGGTATCGACCGACAAGGCCGTGCGCCCGACCAATATCATGGGCGGGTCCAAGCGGCTTGCCGAACTCGTCATTCAAGATATGGCGCGCAAATATGGCGGCGAGGGCGGTGTCATCTTTTCCATGGTCCGCTTTGGCAATGTGTTGGGGTCGTCCGGGTCTGTCGTGCCGCTGTTTCAAGAGCAGGTTAGCCGCGGCGGCCCGTTGACGGTGACGGATCGGGGCGTGGCGCGCTACTTTATGACGGTGGAAGAGGCCGTGCGTCTGGTCTTGCAGGCTGGATCGCTGGCCCAAGGGGGCGAGGTCTTTGTTCTGGACATGGGCAAGCCTGTGCCCATCTTGAAACTTGCACGCCAAGTAATTGAAACGGCTGGTTATACTGTCCGGGACGAAGACAACCCCGATGGCGATATCGAGATCGAGATCACCGGCCTGCGGCCCGGCGAGAAGATGACCGAGGAGTTGACGCTGAGCGGTTTGCTCATCAACACGGCGCATCCCAAGATCTATTCCGCGCGGGAAAACGGATTGAACGAACTGGAAATCGCCTCGGTCCTGCGGGACTTGCGCGAAGCACTTGTTGCCAATGACGAAGATTTGGCCCGTCAGGTTGTCTACCGCTGGGTCGAAGGCTTCGCCCCACCCGAGGCGCTGAGAAAATCCTCCTGACCGGACCGTCACATGTCGCGATATTGCCGCGGTCGCGGCGCGCGGCAAAACGGTGGCGGGACAGAGATTGATTTGCAGGGGCCGTCCGTGCCAAATCTAGCCAACAATATCGCAGGTAAGGGGCGCTTTGTGGATCGGCAGACGAAATTAGGAATGCGTAGGCTGAACCGTGGGCCGCTGGTGTCGATGCTCTTGGCGGGGGTGGCGCTGCCCGGTGTTGCACTGGCTGATCCGACTTACGACATCTTTGATACCCCCGAGCGCCCTTCGCTCAACTTTTACGGCTCGCCGGGGCTGGTCGATATGCCAACCGCCCATGCACTGCCGGATGGGCAGCTTGCCATCGGGGTTTCTAACTTTGCAGGCATGACGCGCACCACCTTGACCTTTCAGGCGACACCGCGCCTGTCGGCCAGCTTTCGCTACGTTGGAATTCGGGATTGGACCGATGTCGTTCCCGGCAATTTCGATACCTATCGCGACCGAAGCTTTGACCTGCGCTATATGCTGAAAAAGGAAGACGCTTTCTGGCCTGCGATCACCGTAGGTTTGCAGGATTTCGCAGGCACTGGGATCTACGCGGGCGAATATGTCGTCGCGACCAAGACTTTCGACAACACGCTGCTGCCCGGCCGCGTCAAGGTGACCGGCGGTCTGGGCTGGGGGCGTCTGGGCAGCCACGGCAGCATCGGTGCGCCCTTTGGTGGCAACCGTGGCTCCTTTGTCGGGGGCAGCACGGG